>NZ_CALCYR010000166.1 GCF_937906425.1 uncultured Methanobrevibacter sp.
ATTCTAAATAAAAAAAATTAAAAAAAATATTTAAATAAAATTCTAAATAAAAAAAATTAAAAAAAATATTTAAATAAAATTCTAAATAAAAAAATCACAAGTTAAAAAAGAATTAAAAAATAATATCAATATTATTATACTAATAAGTTAAAATATAATATTAGCTTAAAATAATTAAGATTAACAAATAATTTATTCAATTCCTAAGAGGTTAAATTATGGGAGTAGAATTTTTAAGAATTAAAGAATCTGATGAAGCAAAAGAAATTATTCAAAAAACATTTGATGATAATTACTCTCCACAAGGAGAAACAATAAACCTTGCAGACAGCCAAAATAGAATCACATTTAGCGATATTGAAAGTAAAATCAATTTTCCCCCATTTGATAGGTCCTTAAAGGATGGATTTGCAATAAAGGCTGAAGACAGTTATGGAGCAAATGAGGAAAATCCTAAAAAACTTAAGGTGATTGATTTTCTTGAAGCAGGTTCATTTACAGAAAAAACAGTTGAATTGTCAACTGCTGTTGAAATAAGTACCGGTGCACCGATTCCAGATGGTGCAGATGCTGTTGTAATGGTGGAATTCTGTAACAGAAAAGAGGATAACGATGATCTTGAAGAGGATGAAATTGAAATACTGACAAGCGTAACCCCTTCACAGGACATTGGAAAGAAAGGTTCAGACGTTACAGAAGGACAGATAATTCTTGAAAAGGACATTTTACTAAATCCTCCAAAAATAGGAGTTATTGCAGCTCAAGGAATTGATGAGATAGAGGTCTATAAAAAGCCAAAGGTAGGAATCATCTCTACAGGAAATGAGCTTCTAACAAATCAGGAAGAACTTAAGCCTGGAAAAATCTATGACGTTAACAGCGAAATGATTAAGGCAGGAGTTAACTCCTGTGGCGGAGATGGAAAATGCCTGGGAATTGTTAAGGACAATTATGACGACTTGAAAAACAAGATTACAGAATCACTTGAGGAATGTGACATCCTCCTATGTTCCGGCGGAACCTCAGCAGGAGTTGGAGACAATATCAGACACATTCTTGATGAATTGGGAACAGTGCACATCCATGGAATAGCTGTACAACCTGGAAAACCAACCATCCTAGGAGTGATTGATGGAAAGATAGTCATTGGACTTCCGGGAAATCCTGTTTCTGCAATTGTCATATTCAATGTATTTGTTGCACCTTCAATCAGAAAATTGGCTGGATTGAATGAAAAAGAAAACCATAAAACAATTAAGGGAAAATTGACCAGAAGAATCCATTCACCAATTGGAAGAATGCAATACCAATTGGTAAAAGTGGATGGAGACAAGATTTCCCCAATATTCAAGGACTCTGGAGCAATATTCTCATTGGCAAGTGCCGCAGGATACACAAAAGTTTCAAAACAAACCGAATTGCTTGAAGAAGGAGAAGAGGTAGAAGTTGTTTTATTTGATTAAAACAATTTTATTTCCTTTATCATTTCTTTCATTATCAAATCAATTCATAGGAAAAAAGCAATATTTAAATAAAAAATATTATTTAAAAAAAATTATTTAAAAAAAAATTATTTAAATAAAAATTAAGATT
>NZ_CALCYR010000167.1 GCF_937906425.1 uncultured Methanobrevibacter sp.
TATTTTACTTTTAATTTTTAAAATTAATTTTATTTATTAAATTTCTTTGATTTTTGCCTATTTTTTTAAAATAATTAAAATTTATCTTCGAATTGATTAAAAAGGTGATATTATGGATATGATAATGATAATAGCAATTGTAATAATTGTAATAATTATTGCAATTTTATTATTTGTTGTTTCCATTTACAATGGTTTAGTTAAATCAAGAAATAAGGTTAAAAATGCATGGGCACAAATAGATGTTCAATTAAATCGTAGAGCTGATTTAATTCCAAATCTTGTGGAAACCGTAAAAGGTTACGCTTCTCATGAAAAAGGTGTTTTTGAAGAAGTTACCGCTGCAAGAGCTGGATTGATGAATGCAAACGGAGTAAAAGAAATTAGTGAAGCAAACAATCAATTGTCAAATACCTTAAAAACTTTATTTGCTGTAGCTGAAAACTATCCTGAATTAAAGGCAAATGAAAATTTCAAGGAACTTCAATCCCAATTAAGTGAAAGTGAAGACAAGATTGCTTATTCAAGACAATTCTATAATGATACAGTCTTGATGTACAACAATAAATGTGAAACCTTCCCTAGTAGCATAGTTGCTGGAATCTTTAATTTCAATCAAGCCGACTTCTTTGAAACTGCTGGAGAAGCTAGATCTGTACCTAAAGTAGAATTCTAGAATTTTAAAATAAACATTAATCAAATTCAATGATTAATAAAATTTAATTAATTAAAATTAAATCAAATTCAATTTTAGGGTTGTTTTTAATTAATAAGTTAATTAAATTCAATTTTAGAGTTGTTTTTAGTAAATTAATTAATTAAATTCAATTTTAATCTTGTTTTTAATAAAAATATTTAATTTTAGCATTGATTTAAATAAATATAGTTATTAAGATTGTTTAAATCTTTAAATTTTAAATTGTTTATCAAATTAGGGAGAAATTTATGAAATTTAATAAAAAACTTTTTTCTGTTCTTATATTATCAATATTAATCTTAATTTCAATTTCTTCTGTTTCTGCAGTTGACTATTCCCTCACCAATGCCAATATAGACATTGATGTTCAGGACAATGGTCTCTTAACAGTATATGAGGCAATCACATATCATTTTGACAGTTCTGCAAATGGTGTCTATAGGGACATTCCGCTCAAGAAAAATCAAAGCATTGAAAATCTTGAAGTTGCTGTAGATGGTGCATATGCCACTTATGAGATAATTAGTCAAGGCAGCAAGGAAAGGATAAAAATCTATCTTTATGCTGATGAGGCTCACACAAAGAAGATTTCTTCTTCTTCGGATGTGACCATTTACCTTACATATGACTTTACACATGTTGTAAAGGTCTATGATGACATTGCAGAATTGCAGTATAATGTTTGGGGAGAAGAATGGGAAGAGAGTTTGGATTCATTGACTGCAACCATTCACTTGCCTAATGACAAGAAGGTTGAATATTGGATTAATCCATATTACAATGATGCAAGTTCAAGTTTCAGTGACGGCACCTTGACAATCAAGTCTCCAGGTGTAAATGAAGGCAAATATCTTGAATCAAGGATTCTCATTCCTTTAAAGGAATTCTCAAGTACGGAATATGCTCAACATGTTGATGGAAAGGCTGCAGATAAGATAAGAAAAATGCAGGAAGATGATAAGAATTCCAATGAAGCCATGACAAGTGCAGGTTCCATAATTGATATAATTTTGATAGCGCTATGTTCAATTCCGCTTGGAATCTATTATAAATTTGGCAGGGAACCTAAAACAGATTATCAAGGCATTTATGAACATGAACCTCCAACAAATGACCCTCCTGCATTTGTTAATGCATTGATGGGCAGCATGACAAAAAGCATTGGAAACCTTGACCAAAAGGCTTTCCAGGCAACAATCATGGACATGATCAATAAGGGCAATCTTGGAGTGGATTCAGAGGAGGATACTGAGTTTACCAAAACCACATTCCTTACAATCAAATCCACTGAAGGCCTTAAGGATTATGAACTTGAATTGATTGATATTCTAAGACCTTATGAACTCAATGGCAGAATAAGCTTCTCATATATGCAGGATTGTCTTAGATCTGAAAGTGAGGCAAGGGACTATCAAAACAGTTATAATGAATGGACAGAAAACTTCAAAAACAGATATCTTCCAGACAGTCTTTTAAGGGAATACTTTGATGATAAGGGTTATAAGATTCTTCAAGGTTTCGGTATAGTTGCACTTATACTGGGTATTCTTGTAGGCCTATTCTCATTCTTCTTTGAGTATAAAGGAAACTTTATCACCTTGATTATAGCTATTCTATTTGCAATTCTCGGTTTGGTTTCACTGCTGCTGCCATCTGGAATTGGGGGCAAATACACAATCAAGGGAATGGAATATGCTGAAAAGTGGGAGAATTTCAAGAAATTCCTTAAGGATTATTCATTGATTAAGGAGCATCCTCCTGAATCCATAGCAATATGGAACCAGTATCTTGTTTATGCAACTGCATTGGGAGTTGCTGATGAGGTTTATAAGGCTATGAAACTACATGTTTATAGTTCTGGTGACGACTATTATTATAATGACGTTTATATGTTCTACTATCTTGGCGGATACCGTCATATTAATGATTCATTTAATATTGCTTCATCAACTATCTCTGCTGCTGACAATAGTTCCATTGGAGACATTGGTGGCGGATCTGGTGGAGGAGGCGGAGGAGCTTTCTAGCCCTCTAATCCTTTTTAAAATTTAGTTTTTTACTTAATTACTTTTTTTAAGTAATTTCCTTTTTTTATTTTTTATTTTTACATTTTAAAAATTATTATTTTATTTTTATTCATTTTTATTTTTATTAAATATTAATTCTTATTTTTTAATTTTTAATTATTAAAATTCTTTAAAAAGAAATTTATATATTTAATTATTTTTTTATAAAAATGAGTTGATTTTATTTATTTTAATCTTATTAATCTTAATTAAATTCTTTTTTTAAGAAAAAATAGGTTTTTTATTTAATTTAATCTTAATTAAATTCTTTTTTTTGAGAAAAAATAGGTTTTTTATTTAATTTAATCTTAATTAAATTCTTTTTTTTAAGAAAAAA
>NZ_CALCYR010000168.1 GCF_937906425.1 uncultured Methanobrevibacter sp.
AGTTTAAAAAGTTTAAAAAGTTTAAAAAGT
The DNA here is from genome assembly GCF_937906425.1 of uncultured Methanobrevibacter sp. GTDB lineage: Archaea > Methanobacteriota > Methanobacteria > Methanobacteriales > Methanobacteriaceae > Methanobrevibacter. Next base: position 31 of record NZ_CALCYR010000168.1, read on the forward strand.
TTAAAAAGTTTAAAAAGTTTAAAAAGTTTAAAAAAGTTTAAGAAAAATTAAAAAAAGAGTAAAGAATTTAAAAATTCAAATAATTAAAATTCTGCATCTCTTTCAATATCTTCCCAGTTTTCACAAAACCAATCATAAACTCTTTCAAGACCGTCATCAAAGGAAACGGTTGGTTTATAATCAAGAATGTCCTTTGCCTTTTCAATAGAGGACAACAATTTGGTTTTGGCATCCCAATTTCTTCTAGCCACATAAGCGATTCCCTCTTCGTTTCCGGTGAGGCTGTTTACCTTATTAGCCATGTCAATTACCCTATGATCCTTACCGGAACCAAGATTGATAGCTTCTCCAATAGCTTCCTCTTCAATTCCCATTGCTAAAAGACCGTTTACAATATCTCCAACAAAAGTCCAGTCCCTTGTTTCGGTTCCATCACCTGTAATAGGCAAAGCCTGATTGGTCATTGACCAATAGAAAAAGTTAGGAATTACATTTCTGTATTTTCCAGGAACCTCTCCAGGCCCAAACACATTAAAGAACCTTGCATTTACAATAGGCATATCATATAGGTTATGGAAATAATTTGTGTACAATTCACCAAGAAGTTTTGTTACCTGATATGGAGTATGCAATGAAATGGAAATGTCATGTTCCTCAAATGGCATTTTAGAGTCAAGCCCATAGACTCCACAACCGGAGGATGAATATACAAATCTTTCAACTCCAGTCAATTGAGCATATTGCAATACCTTTAAAATACCAATACCGTTTACCATCAAATCTGTTTCAGGATTATCAACACTATTCTGATTAGCGAAATGAGCAGCCAAATGGAAAACATAGTCAGGTTTCATCTTAAAGACGCGTTTAAGTTCCTCATCGTCAAGAATGTCCCCTTGAATAAGTTCAACATTTTCATTTATTGGAACATTCCATTCATAAGCGGAGGACATATTATCCAAAATGATTACCTTTTCAGCTCCAAGTTCAGCCAATTTACGAGTCAAGTTACTTCCTACACAACCTGCTCCGCCAGTTACCAAAATAGTCTTATCCTGATATTCATTATATTTAGCCATATTATCACATAGTTAGTTTAATAGTTTATATTTCTTTTATTAGTTAAAGTTTAAGTATGATTAATGTTTTTATTAATTTAAATCACTTAAAAGGCAATTAAAATAAATTTAAATCATTGAAATGTAATTAAAATAAATTAAAATAAATTAAAATAAATTAATATTACTTTAAAAAGATAAATGAAAATAAATAATATTTTTAATTGAATAAAATAAAAAAATTCTTATTTAATAGTTTATAATTTTTTATTAATAAAATTAATTAATTAAAGTTAATTTTTTTTAAAAAAATAGCCATTTTTAATTAATTTCACTTTTTATAATTAAAAATAATTTAGCTGAAAATTAATTAATCCTTTTAAAATTAAAAATAAGTTACTTGAAAATTACTTAATCCTTTTTATAATTGAAAAAATATAGATTTATATAAATTAAAGAGAATAAATTAAATTAAGAAAGATTATTCTATATTATACAAATGAATTTAATCTGAAAATGATTTGAGTTTATAAAAAAAGAAAGTGATGTGTATGAAAGATATATTTGATAGCGTCCAGTTAGGCGATTTTGAGTTGAAAAGCAGAATCGTAAGAACTGGAACATGGGAACGCCAAACCCATGATGGAGGATTTTTAGACAATGAAGTTTTTGAAAAGTATGAGAAAATAGCTAAAAGTGGTGTGGGAGCAATCAACACTGAAATATTTACCCTTGATCCCCATGACCGTTTCTATGAGTTTACAACAAACATGAACTACAAGGGATTCATAAAAGACTATAAGGAAATTACAGACATTGCTCATGCATATAATGTGCCTGTATTTGCCCAAATAGCTCCATTCTACTACAATGACGGATTAAACCAAAAAGTGGAAGCAAACGACATCAGCCTTGAAGGAATCAGACATTTCCAAACAGACATTATCATGGCTGCTAAAAAGTTATCCTTTGCAGGATTTGATGGAATTCAATTGAACATGGGAAATAACTTTTACCTTTCAAGATTCATTAACCCTTATTTCAATCAAAGAACTGATGATTATGGTGGAAACACCTTAAACAGAACAAGAATGGTACTTGAAATAATCAAGGTAATCAAAAGCAATTATGACCTCCATATCACCTGCAGAATTAACCCTAATGATGTAAGAAAAGGTGGAATTACCTATGATGAAAGTATTGAAATAGCCAAATTGCTTGAAAAGTATGGTGCAGATTGTATCCAACTGACTGCAAGAACAATTTCATACTTCTACAATGAGGAAGGAGGACTTCACCCATATTTGATTTATGCAAATAGGCTTATTGATGAGTTAAACATTCCAGTAATCCTTGGCGGAAGTTTAAGAGACATGAAAAGCATGAATGACATTTTAAATTCAACCAATATTGAACTTATGTCAATGTCCAAACCATTTGTGGCACAAGCAGACTTTTTAAGTGAATGGAAGGCAAATGGAGAGGGACACACCCGTTGCCAATCATGCAATAATTGTTATACCAAAAAGAGCAGTACTTGTTTAAAGTACTGATCTTTTATTTTTTTAAGATTATACTTAACTATGTTAAATATTTAAATTATAAAAAATGAAGGAAAACAAAGAAATTATAATTAAACCTTAAATAAAACTTAAAATAAAAAATAAGAAAAAATAGAATAATAAAAATCAAAAAGAAAGATAAAAAATAAAAAAGGAGAAATTAAACCAAAAGAGATAAAAAATAATTAACGTCTTGCACGACCTACCTTACGTGCAATTACAATTTCTCCAACGGAAATAAGTCCTGCAAAGAACTTTTCAAGACCACCGGTAGCCCAAATAGCTTCACCAAAAGTAGCATTTTCAATATTACGTTCATACTCTTCTGGAGTGATTTTAACACCAGTTGTTCTTGTACTTATTTTAGCGGAAGCATCCATAAGTTCTTCCCAAGTAATTCCTCTCAATTCCTCTTCCATAGCTTCATAGATCTTCTTGACCTTGATATCATATAATGCAGACATTGAATCTACAATATCTACAGATCTGCTTACACCAATAACCTGATTTTCATCATTTATTATAGGAATGCTGATTAACTTGTTTTTAGAAGTCTCAATAACAATATTTCTAGCAGGTTCATTTTCACCAATGAACATAATTTCACTAACAGGACTCATCACATCCTCAATGGTGCTTTTACCTTCACGTAATCCTTTAGTAATGTTAAATGAAGTAATCCAACCAACTAATTTCATAGAATCATCCAATACAGGCGCAGTGAAACGTCTAGACTCTTCCATCTTAATAGAAACATCTACAATTAAATCATCTTTTGAAACAAAAATAAATGCTTCATCCATCATCTCTTTAGCTTTCATATTAAACACTTCCCCAATTATATTTTTACTAAATAAACATAATTTAAATCCAATTAAGATTTAAATACAAATTGATTTAGACACAAATACCAAATAATCTAAATCCAAACAAATTTAGACACAAATACCAAATAATCTAAATTAAGACCTAAATAAATACCAAATCAAGCAAATGACCCAAATCCAAAAGAATCCGAATCAAAGACCTAAATAATAAATAAATACAAATAAATTCTATTTGTCCATTTCCAAGCTTAAAGCTCCTACAGGACATCTTGAACTACATTCATTACATCTAATACACTTGTCATGACTTAAGTTAACCATTCCATCCTCAACCTTAATGGCTTCAACAGGACAGTTGTCCTCACACAATCCACATCCAACACAAGTGTCCTGGTCCACATTGATATGAGAATAAATAACTACAGGACCAAGATTTCTCTTAAGTGAAATGGCACCTTGAATACACAAGTTAGCACAAGATCCGCAAGCACAGCAACGGTTTTTATCAATGTATGAAAACATATGCCCATCTTCAGAGTCAATAGCTCCAGTTTCAGGACACAGTTCGCCATGCGCTTCAATATATGCCTTGTCCCTAAGACTTATTGCATTTGTAGGACAGTATTTTAGACAAGATCCGCAACCAATACAGATTTCCCTGTCAATGGAAATGTCCTCCATCTTAAGTGTTCTATGAGGGACTTTAACTTCCTTAAGATTGTATTTGACAGAATCATCCTTATCAATTTCAGCCTCTGCATCCCAGACATAAATACAGGAAACCGGACATGTTTGAGCACAGATTTCACATTGCACACAATCCTCACCAATTTTAGCCCTCTTAAGCCAGGTTGCAGATGATATTACATTGATAGGACATTCCTCAACACAAAGATTACACCTAACACAACGTGAGGAAATGGTGATAAGCTTTTCATTATCCTTGTAGTTATGAATATCTATACTGAAATCATCTATATCTTCATCTAAATCTACAGATTTGAGAGTTATTTCCCTCTCCAAAACGTCAATCTGCTTTTTTAGTTCAATCTCCATAATAATCCCCATAGAAATTTTTAAACTTAAAATTTTAACCAACAATCAAAACATTTTTAAAATTGACCACACAATCAATTCTAAAAAGGTTTTTATAAATTTAAGCTTAAGAATTTTTTTAAATTATTTATAAAATAATCAAATCAGTTACACATATAATATCTATTTTTAAAATTATTAATATAATTTATTATTTTATTTTCAAAAATGAACAAATTTTAAATTTTTTTAAATAAAATAACCAAAATTACAAACAATTTTGTCAATAAAAGTTTAAAAAATTTTTTTAAATAAAATAACCAAAATTGCAAACAATTTTGCCAATAAAAGTTTAAAAAATTTTTTTAAATTAAATATTGGGTTTAAAAATTCCAAATGAATTAAACAATTATTAAATTCATTTAATTCATTAAACAGAATCAAAAAACATTTCATTAAATTTCATTAAACAGAATCAAAAAACACCATTAATCAAACTCATCAAATAGAATCAATAAACTCCTTCAATTCATCCAAACTGGCTTGGCCTGAAACACCAATGGCCTGTACAGACTTTGATGCAACCCAATTAGCAATTAAACATGATTTTGCCAAGTCATAATCATTTAGATAAGCGTATAAAAATCCGGAATTAAATGAATCTCCTGCAGCGGTTGTATCAACAGCCTCGCATTTGAATGCAGGAATCTTTACTTCCTCATCATTGCTGTTTATTGCATATGCACCTTCCTCTCCTCTTTTAACAACAACAGTATCTATTCCATCATCACGGACATAAACAGCCAGGTCCCTAAAGCTAAGATCATTTTTGCCAGTTTTTTCCATATAATAATCCTCAAATAGAACCTTAAGCTCATTTTCATTTATAAGAAGAATATTTGTTCTCTCAAGAATTTCCTTAAGTTCCAAAACACCCTTTTCAGCATAAAGAATGCCCGGATCAAAACTTAAAATAATATCATCCCTTAATATAGGCAACAATTCCTTTTGAGCATTGAAGGAATCTCCAACAAAGGAGGAATAATGAAGTATTTTAGCGGCATTAACATTTAATGGATTTATTTCCTCAATGGTGATTGTATCATTTACACCTGCATCAACATACAATGCCCTTTCTCCCTTATCGGAAACGAATCCGAGAACCTTACCGGAATTTCCCTCATCGGCATAAATCAAATTGGTCAGATAAACATTATTCATCATTAAATTGTATTCAAGCAAATCCCCTTCAGCATCTGCAGCAATCTTTCCGATATATGATGTTGAACATCCTAATTTGGAAAGACCTATAATTGTATTTGCAGCTGAACCACCAGGAGACTCCTCTTCACCCTTGATAAAACTTTCTCCATCAACTTCAGCAATATTTGCAACATGATACAATTTATCTACATTCAATGCACCGAATCCAATTACATCAACATTGACTGAATCGTAGACTATTTCATCTACGCCTAAATCCTCTGCACTAAGATTTTTTGATTTCTTATCTTCCATTTAAGTCACGACTTTAAAAAAAATTAAAATTGAGAATTCATTTAAATCAAGTTATTAAATTAAAATTTTTATCAAATATTTCTTAAAAATTAAATTTAAAATTATAATTAAATTAATCTTAAAAATTAAAATTAAAAATAAAATTAATCTTAATAATTAAAATTAAAATTATAATTAAATTAATCTTAAAAATTAAAATTAAAAATTAAAATTAAAATTAAAAGTATAATTTCCTAAAATTTATCATAAACATAGATTTTCATGATTGTAAACTATATGACTAATATGTTAAAATTATGATAAATAATTTGGATTAAATAAATTGAAACAACAATTAATAATTTTAATACTTGAACTTATAAAATATCCAATAAATTAGTCTTATGTTCACCTAATTTACCTTCAAAGTTTCCAGCTGAAATCTTAACAACACCATCTATATCAATAATAGCATCTATTGCAGTTTTAATAGCTAAATTCATTGAATCATTATCAGTAGCATTCAATACAATTTCAGGAATATACTTAACACCATCTGGAACCTTTGACTCCTCCTTAAGAGTGTCCTTAAGTGAAGGGCAATATGGATGATTTGTACTTGGACCTATTTCAGGGAAATTGGTTTCAGGTTTACTTGCAGCTGAACAGATTCCGAAAGGAGTGCAAACACCATCGATTTCCATTATTGTATCAATGATAATCTTTCCAGCTTCAAGAACAGCTTCCTTGCTGCTGCACATATACCAAAAATTACCCCCCATAACTCCATTTGCATATTTCAATTCAGATTCAATCTGGAAATCAGGAACTGCTATTGGAACATTTATCATTTTTCTTCCATACTCTTCAAATTCCCATTCATATCCATCACCGCAGTGACCTACCCTTTCCATCATAGGAATGGAACCTACAGGATTTTCAGTTAGGGAAAAGACTCTTGTAAATGGTTTTACAAGAATGTCCTGACGAATTCTATAGGACAATTCCTTTTCAAATTTTTCCAAATCATCTGTAAGCCAGAATTGAACAATTGCCCCAGGTCTTCCATCAGGAGTTTTATCTGGAGAGACAAATGATTCCACACCTGCTTCAACCCTGCCAATAACTGCACTTGGAGTTGCAGTAGAATCATAAGCCGCCTGTTTAACTGTTAATTCATCTTCAGCTGTAATCAATGCTCTTATATACATTCCATCAAAGTATTCAAAGAATGTATCTTCCACTTTTTCATAATTAGCCATAATATCGCCTAAATAATTAAAATTTAATAAGTGAATAAAACTCTATAACAATCAATCAAATAATAAATTAATTTTAATTTAAATCATAAATTAAATAATCTTAATATGCCAATAAAAAGCAATAATAATCAAAATAATTAATATTTACAATAATCAATAATCAATAATCAAGGTCTTTTATCCTAAACCGCCAATGTCTGTTCCCCTAATATTATTTCTCATCTCTTTACTTAATTTAAGCAAATAATCATAATTCTCTTCAGTAATTATCTCGATTATAGGAGCAGGCTTATTATAAAATTCCTTTTCAAATTCTTCAATTAATGAATAATCCACTTCAAAGTCCTTGAATGCATCATCAGGCCCCTTTTCAGAGTAGACCTTAACAAAGTCCAAAATGTAGTCCCTGTCATATCTTGAATGAAGATCTATGAGAATTGATGTTGGAATTGTATTTTCAGACACAACAGCTATCTCAGCAACCTTCAATGGATACTCGTTTCCATTGAAACTGACTGAAATGCCTCCATTCTCCCTTGCATAACTTAAAGGCTCAACATCGGTAATGCTGTCTCCAATATAAAAAATGGAACCTTCCTCAAGAGACAATCTTTCAACAATGTCCTCAACAGCGATTTGCTTTCCCTTGCCTCCAACGGTTTTCACATTTTCTATATAAGTGTTGATTTCCAATTTTGGAATTTCATTAAAGAAAATATCATATAAAACATCAAAATCCTCTTTTTTAGCTTCCCCATGTTGAAGAATGATTTTTCTAAACTCTTCAATCTTTTCAAGTTCAGCTATAAATTTAGGAGACTTTGCTCCAACAGATGCCTTTGAAATTGAAGGGGAACTTTCACCATCATTATAATTAGTGTTCTTATCCAAATCCAATTGGGTATGATAAGTGTTTTCAAATGGAAATTCCATGAAATTTGAAAGCGCTTCAATATATTGGCCATAGCTTGTGCTGACAATGAATGCATCCATCAATTCATTTGCAAGTGCAAGTGTGGCTTTTGAACCATTTACAATGAAAATGTTTTCCCGTGAAAAATCAATCATCTTGTCATTGGTCAAGCCTGCAAGCTTGAAAAATGGAACGATAAGCTTAAGAGTGTCTCCAGCATGATAATTTTCCTTCTTTAAATCATCCACCAAATAATCGTCAAAACGACTGATTATCTTAAACAATCTATCTCCATCTTCAATAAACTCTGCTGCCAATTCATAGGCATTGTCATTTAAAGTCAATGGACCTTCACAATCAGTGATAAAAACCTTTTTCACCATATTTTTTCTTCCTAATAAAGCATATCTCATAGTAACATCAGTAGCATAGTATTTTTCACCACTAGTTAGGTATTGCTTTCCTTTTATATCATATCTATTTGATTTGTTAACAATAAAAGAATCTTCAATATTTCTAATGTAAGAATTAACTGTATTTAAAGATAACTCTTTCTCACCATTACTTCTAAACGTATCATATATCTTTTGTGGATTTGTAAGTGATCCAACTGCAGATGCCAACATATTAATTATAGAAGATTTACCGACATTCGGTTTTCCGACAATTGCAAT
>NZ_CALCYR010000169.1 GCF_937906425.1 uncultured Methanobrevibacter sp.
TTTTCATTTTTATTAAATTTTCATATTTTTATTAAATTTTACTTTTTAAACTATTTTTTATAACTTTCTTAGAATATTTATTTTTCTTTATAATTTTAATATATTAAACTATTTATTAAAAAAACTGTAATTTTTAATTTATTTAGTAAAAAAAGAATTTTTTATGAGTTAAATTTATAAAGGAGTAAAAACAATCTATTTTTACATTCAATTAATTTTTAAAAATTTGGTGATAAAATGACTGAAGAATTAATAAATGTAAATAGGGATTATTTGATTTGGGCCAGAAAATCCATTCATTTTGAAAAATCCTTTGTTTGCCGTCAACTTGATATTCCTTTAAAAACCCTGGAATTATGGGAGAGTACTGGAAATATTAGTTTTTTAGATTTAAAACGTTTGGCTGAATTGTATAAGCAAAACACATTAATATTCTTCTGTCATGATAAACCGGTTTATGAGGATTTTCCAGATTTCAGATTCGGTGAATTGAATATTGAAAGTTTTCCTGAAATATTCCATGAATTAAGAAAAGCTAGGGCTAGACGAGAAAAACTATTTGACATTGATGAATTATGGGATGGTTTTGAATTAAATGAATATGTGCTAAAGGATTATTCTGTTAATACAAAAGCTGAGGCTATTGATATAGTAAATAATGTCTTTGAAATTAATGACTTGAAAAGAAACTCCTATTCTCTAGAGGATTGGATAAATCTATTTGAAGAAATGGGGATTTTGGTTTTTCAGTTTTTTAACATTTCTCCAAATGACTTAAGGGGATATGCCATTTACTATGATAAATTGCCTATCATTGGCATTAATGTTTATGAAAGTGAAAGTTCAAAGAAATTTACCTTATTTCATGAATTGGCCCATCTGTTAATTAAAAAAGAGGGATTGAGTAATTTTAATTCCTTTTATATTAAGAACAATCTTGAATCAATGTGCAATTCAATTGCATGTGAACTTCTAGTTCCTTCCAGTGAAATTGAAGGTTTTATTAATCCTGATAATTCTAATTTAAATGACGATGGTTTTTCTTCTAATTTGGAGGGGAATAATGAGGATTCTAATTTAAATGATGATGGTTTTTCTTCTAATTTGGATGGGAATAATGAGGAATATTCTGATTTAATAACTAATACACTGATTATTAATTTGTCTAAAAAATATAATGTTAGCAAGAAGCTCATTATTAGAAAATTTATTGAAATGGGTTTAATTGATGAAAAGAAATTTAACAGTCTTTTAAATATTTATTTAAATGATTTTGAATTAATTTCTATAGAGAATATAAAGGATGATTGTGTAAAATCAGATTTGATAATAAAAAAATATGGATTTTATTATATTCAAACATTGCTTTATGCATATTTTGAAGAAATAATTGATGATTTGGATATTTTAAGAAATTTAAAAATTTCATCAAATATTATGAAATTATTAATTAGAAAAGTTAAAGAAAGAAGTTAAAAATGTACTCAATTCCGATTTTGTGAGTTTATTAATTAGAAAAGTTAAATGGGGTAAAATTATGTTAAATACTAAATATTTGGTTGATTCTTCTTTATTAATTCGTAGAGAGGAGTTTGAAGAATATGAAATTGATGCATTTCCTACGCACTGGTATAATTTTGATCGATTGGTTGAATGTGGAGTAATTTCATCTTTAAATGAAGTTAGGGATGAAATAACTCTTAAGGGTTATGATTATTTTAATAATTGGGTAAAACAATATGATTTTTTATTTAAAAATTTAGATAAGTCTTCATTAAATTATTTGAATGAGGTTTTATCCTATTCATTTCCAAACTGGATAAAAAAATTAGAATCTGAAGATAAACTTGCTGATGCCTATTTGATAGCTTATGCTAAGGTGCATAATATTACATTGGTAACTCAGGAAGTTTATAATTTAACCCATAACACTAAGGAAAAAAATTATAAGATTCCTACAATTTGTGAGTTAATTGGCGGTAAATGTGTTATGAAAAGTTGTGATACAAATTATAAATATAAAAATTTTGATTTTGAATGTATTTGTTTTAATGAATTGATAAAAAGAGAACACCTGTATAAACCTAATCTTTTTTAAAAATATTGGTAAAAAATATTTTTACCATTATTTTTTAAATTTCAGTTCATTTTTTATAAAAGAAATCTTTCAAATATTACTCTAGCTATTTCATAGGCTATTTCAAAACATAAAAAGTATAATAAGCTCCAAAAGCTTAAAAGTCCAAATATTGCCAGAATGAATATTGTCACTTTAAGTGCAAATCTGTAATCAAAGAAATATTCCAAAAACCTGCTCTTTTTATAAATTTTTTCATTGTCATTTCCAATTTCATCAATAATTGCACCAATGATGCAGATTGCTATTACAAAAATTGAATTCATTGTGAATGAAGGAATTCCAAGAAATATGAAAACTATTAAAAATGAGACCATTGTTGCAATGTGATGAATTCCATCAACCTTTAGTGCAAGTATGTTTCCAATGAGAATTGCAATGAAGATGGATGCCGCATCAATATTTATTGAAGATGCATATGCTGTAAAAATTCCACAGATTATGCCAAGTATGATTGATAAAATTTTATTTGACTTTTCATCATATTCATCGTCTGAAAACTTCATAAAGAAACCGGACAATATGTATGAAGATGCTAAGATTGGATTAAACAAGTTATAACTCCTGTAATTTTTAATAGTTGTTTGATTAAATTAATGGTTTTTTGATTAACTTGTATTTTAATCAATTTTGTCATTAATTTAATTGATTTATTTTTTTCTTTCAAATTTTTGAAAAAATTTTCTTTAATTTTCATCAATTTTTTATATTTTTTAAAAATTTTATTTTTAATGATTAAAATAGTTTTTTAGTTACAGAACAATATTTTTTTTATTTTTATTTATTCAAATAGTTTATAATTTTTAAAACTATTTTTTTAATATTTTTAAAAGTTAAAGAATTTATTTTTAGAAAATTTTTTTTTAATTATTTTTCTATAATTTTTTTTTTAAAAAGT
>NZ_CALCYR010000170.1 GCF_937906425.1 uncultured Methanobrevibacter sp.
CAAGGATTTTACTCAAAAACAGCCATACAACGATTATCAGAAAACTAAAATCATCAGGCCCCTAAATTTATTTTATTTGAATTTTTAATCATGACAAACAGTGTTTAAAACAAAGAATGAAAAAACTATTTTTCATCTGAAAACTCTTCAAGCCAATATGATTCCCCATCCAATATTGGAACTTCTATTTCATCACTATACTTGCCTTTACCAAGTGCTAAAAGTTCTTCTTCCTTGTCTTTAGGACATACACATAAATCATATGCATAATGGATTAGATTTGCTGCACCATTATCTTTATTTTCATAAAATAATTTATAAAGCCCTGCATCTTCCGCTCCAGGATCCCACCTTAGGCCTCCAAAGCTATCTGCTTCATAATCAGGACCTTCAGGAAATTCTCCATATATTATTTCTTCATAAACATCTTCATCGTATAATGCTATCATTGGCCAAATACTCTCTGGTTCCACACAATAAATCCATCCAGCTTCTCCATCATCTGTTTTGTATTTAATGGCTGAAGCGACAGTTCTATGAGGGCCACATCCATCAAAACAAGTGCCATATCCACATTTTACATCTTCAATAAAATATCTAGTCATTTTAAATATCTCCTTATAACTTTAATTCTAATTTCAAAAAATATTCAGTTTCTTACAGTGCCAAAATAATAAAAAATGGAATTACCATGATTTTATCTTGGCTATATCTTCGTCGAATTCTTCAGAAAACTTGGAAACATCAAGAGAGGAATAATATTCAACATATTCCAAGAAAAGTCCCCAATCTTCGTTAGCTTCAAACAAGCAAACTATCTCATTCAACTTGTCAAGCAGTTCCTGATTGTCACCAATCTTATCTTTAAGCTTCTCAACATACTTGTAAGCCTCAGCCTTCTCAGTATAGAGATCCTCAATATCACATTCAGAAGTGTCTTTTCCCTTATAAGGTGCAAACCAAATGTCAGCTGTCTGTTGAGTAGGATTTTGAGATACTGCTTCAAATACGGCCATTTGAGTGAGCCTGATGACATCAATGAATCTGGATTTAAAAATATCTTCAGGATAATCTCCAATTTCATAATCAAAAACAGTGTTATTGGAACTTTCCTTATATGCCATAATATTATCCCATTCCTGATTGACAGCATCCTCAATACCGGAATCTTTGCTGATTACAACATATTCCGCAGGATAAGTACCACAGCGGGAAATATGGACAAAATAAGTGTCTCCATTTTCATCCTCGCATTCAATCTCTGCAATAGTGGCACCTGCTACAGGACCACAAGCCATTCCTCCACCATCATAACCCCATTTCAAATTAATTAATTTCATTTTTATCTTCCCCCTAAGATTTTATAAAAAAAAGCAAGTGCAAATGCACTCTTCATTTACTTGTTGTAAGGATTTTAAAATTTTGCAATTATCAAATGATTTCATTCATCAGCCAATCCTTTCAAAATACCTTTAAAAATTTCTTAAAGAAACTTAAAAATTTTTTTGCATCAATGTGCAATTTCAAGTGTAAAATTGGGGTTTCTACAAGACTCATTAGACATTATTCTTTTCACCCCATTAACTAAATAACATCCATTACTTATAAAGTTTATTAGAAAAAATAGTTTAATTAGAAATTATTATAGAATTAGATTTAAGCAATTAATAATTTTTAGAGGACTGAATTTTTTGGTGGAAAATTCCTATGAATTTTCCTTATTTTTATTCATTCTCCAAATAATTTTTCTTTGTTTGAAAAATACATTTATATTTTTAGTAATTTAAAAAAATGGCTTTTAATATCTTAAATTTAAATAATAACTTTATAAATGTATTAAGAGTAATAAAAATGAAGCGTAGATTAAATTTAGATAAAAAAGACCCGAATATACTCTATTAAAAGACATGTTTAAAATTAGGGAGTCTAGAGCATCTAAAGAAATTTTAGCATCCTACAGATTTAAAAAAAATTAACTTTAACAATTTTAAGAGAGTTTAACTATCATTAGTTATATCTAACAAACATGAGAAAAGATTAAAAGAAAAAAATAATAAAAAAATAAAAAAAGAAAAAAATATGATTATTTGATTAATAAATAATTTCCATCATTTATCCCTGATTTCTAAAAAAAATTATTTTTTAATCTTTTTCCTATTTCTAGCCCTCAAATCCTTTCTGGCCGCAAATACTGCTTCCTTAAAATACTGGTTGAAGAACCTGCGGTTGTATTCAAAAAGATATTGGAAAGAGGAATCAATTATATACATAACACAATAGTCATCCATGTCCCGTATTCCCCTGCCATAAGCCTGCATGAGAGCCATCACAGCCTGGTAGAAAAACCATGACTTGTCCTCATCCTTCTTGTACCTGACAAGCTCGTTCAATTGGGGATAAGGAACTTTAAACATTATCTGGAATCTGCATATGTCTCCCTTGAAATCCACTCCGTCCTTGAGAGAGGCTCCAATCAGAACGGATTTTTTCTTGGAGATTGTGAAATCATTTATTATCCTGTTTCTCTCCTCACCTTCAACCACTATCAAATCATAGCCTTTTAGATTATTTTTTATCCAGCAGGCCTGTTCGGTGCTTGAGGTGTGGATGACTCCCTTTTCATTGCTGTGGGCGTCAAGTATCTCTTTAATCTTTTCTATGGCTTTTTCGCTTCTCCAATTAGGCATTCCCTTCTCCTCTCCGCTTAATCTTCCTGCAAAATCCAGTATTATCGGCCTGTTTTCAAGTTCGAATGGGCTTTTCTGATAGATGTAATAGGTTTCATCAGGATTTATATTGTTCCACTGGCAGAACTTCTTCTTGTCTCCAAGTGTTCCTGTTAGAAATATGCATATCTCTGCCATATCCAAAAGCCTTGCGGTTTGATCCGTAACCGAATATGGCTTGAATTCAGCCTGCAGTCCCTTGTTGTAGTTCTCATCCTCTTTGATGTCGCTGTATTTTGGAAGATCAATGATCAGTTCATTGTTTGAGAGCATCCATGCGACCTTGTTGTAGTAATCTATGTCTTCCTTTAGCTCCTGCCTTTCCTCGAAGATTTCAGGATTGTTCATGAAATCATCAAGAGAGCTTTGAGCACCATTGGAGATATTCATGTCCCTTATCTTTCCCTTGCAGCTGTCACTAAGCTTTCGGCACAAGTCTATCCAGTACTGGGTGTCCCGTTTCAATTGAGCCACTGACTTCTCGCCCTTGATGACACATTCAAAGATATCAATTCCAAATTTTATAGATATCATCGTCCGATCCAGCTCTAAGGATGACATTTGCAGCATCTTCAGTTCAAGATTATGGGCCTCGTCCAGAATAAGAAGCTTTCTTCTATCAAGGTTTGGAACAATGCCCAAATAGAAGAAGTCATAATTTGTTATGATATTGTCCGCTTTTTTTGCCCTGTTGAATGCATCCATAAACAGGCAGTTGGGACATCTTTTCTCTCCCACCTCCCTTTTTATGCAGAAGTCGCAGTTTCCCCTTATCTTGCATTCGTAGTTTCCGCTTCCCTTGATTTCAACCAGGTCTGGAAAATCCTGCTGGTACTGGTTTTGAAGCTGCTTTGTCATTGTGAGAATGAATGAATCCTCGTACATGTTTGCAAGTGTTACAGCTATTGCAGACTTTCCTATTCCGGTTCCTGCCTCAAGGATTATGTTTTTATATCCATTTTCTATGGCCCACATTATTCGATTGAGTATCTTCTGCTGGGCAGGCCTTGGCTCGTATTGGGGCAAAGACCAATAAAACATCCAGTCGAGACTTGAACTTTTCTCTTCATTATTCAATTTATTCCCCTTCCATAAATTAAATTACAATACACTTACCGATTAAATACAAATTTTATTGAACTGCTTTTTTAAGGCTTATTTCCACAAACAAAGTTGAACCTGCAGTATTTGCAGCTGTTTGAAACTTCAGCTTCAAATCTTTCTTTTAGAATATTCTCTGCTGTGGATTCTATCTCTTCAAGAGGGATTCTGCATTGGAAGTGAGCTTGAAATAGATAATGTATAATAAATTCTCATCTTCCGGATAGATTAAATCAATAAAACCAAACAAATCATAATTTCCTGTCTGATTCTGAATGAATTCCCCGAATCGGAT
>NZ_CALCYR010000171.1 GCF_937906425.1 uncultured Methanobrevibacter sp.
AAATAAAATAAATTTTTAAAATAGGTTTTCAACAGACCCCTAAAAAAAGATTAAAAATAAACTAATAAACTAAAAAAAAGAAAAGAAAAGATTAAAAATAAAAACTAAGAGTTTTTATTCATAAAATTTGCCTAAGAAGTCTTTCATTCTTTGGTTTTCAGATGAGAATACCTCTTCTGGAGAGCCTTCCTCGACTATTACTCCATCGTCCATAAATATAATGGTGTCTGAAACATTACGGGCAAAATTCATCTCGTGGGTAACAATAACCATTGTCATATGTTCAGCAGCCAAATCCTTGATTACCTCCAGGATTTCACCTGTAAGTTCTGGATCAAGTGCAGAGGTAGGTTCATCAAAGAAAAGAATATCCGGATTCATTGCAAGAGCCCTTGCAATTGATACCCTTTGCTGTTGACCTCCAGACAATTCAGAAGGATATGCATCTTCCTTTTCGGATAATCCCATTTTCTTCAGCAAATCTCTTGCATGAGAATAAACTTCTTCCTTATCCCTTTTTTGAACTTTCAAAGGAGCGTTAGTAATATTTTTCATCACTGAATGATGAGGGAAAAGATTAAAGTTCTGGAACACCAAACCAAAGGTTCCATCAAAGTCAATTATTCCGCTGTCTTCAGTTTCCAATTTGGTAATGCACCTAAGCAATGTAGATTTACCTGAACCTGAAGGCCCAATGATGGACAAGACCTCACCCTTTTCAACATTAAAAGAGATATCCTTTAAAACTACATTATCATCAAAACTTTTCTTAAGATTTTTAACTTCCAATAAACTCATTAAATCACCTTTTTAACAAATCCGTTTCAAAAGACATCACTTATGTATCATAATAGGACAATCTTGCTTCAAAGCGTTCCATTATAAATGCAACAATTGCATTGAAGACATAATAGAATACACCCGCAATCAACAATGCTGAAATGGATGCTTCCGCTGCGGCAATTTGTTTTGCAACGGTAAACATTTCCGGAATTGCAAGTACAAATGAAAGAGAAGTATCCTTTACAAGAGTAATTACCTCATTGGTTATGGAAGGAAGCACAATCTTGATAACCTGTGGAAGGATAATTATGAAAAATGTTTCCAATCTGCTATAACCTAAAACTTGAGCCGCCTCATACTGTCCATTAGGAATGGATTCGATACCGCCACGGAAAATCTCAGCAAAGTATGCAGCATAGTTAATTGAAAATGCGATAATTACTGCAATCATCCTATAGTCGCTTGAAAGATTTACGCCAAATATATAATAAGGGCCAAAGAATATTACAATTAGCTGTAACATTAATGGAGTTCCTCTCATGATTGAAATATATGCTCTCATAAGCCATTTTAAAGGAGAAAAATTACTCATTCTTCCTGCTGCAACAAGCAAACCAAGAGGAATGGAAAAGAGCAATGTAAGAAGGAATATTTCAATGGAGGTTCCCATACCCCACATCAATTCTTCTAAAATTTTACTTAATAACATTTATATCCCCAAAATTTAAAGAAAATAATTATTTAAATAAATCTAATAATGAACAATTAATTCTGCTTATTGAAAATGAACTTTTCAATAATTTTAGCAAGTCAAATTAATAAATTAATTAAATTGATTTAAATAATTTATTCAAACACTGAATTTAAATAAATTAAAATAAATTAGAATAAATTAAAATAAATTAAAATAAATTAAAATAATTTAAATTAATTTAAATAAATTAAAATAATTTAAATAAATTATTTAAATCAAAGCACTTCTAAAAACCATTTGACCAATTTAAACAAATCAAATCAAACTAACAATAGAATTTAATTAATTTCTTAAAAAAAGATTCATTTTAAAAAAATTTATTAAAAAAACACAACGGAAAAAATCCATTAAAAAATCTTATTAAAAATCCTCACGGAAAAAATTATAAAAAAATCCATTAAAAAATTATAAAAAAAGAAGTAATGAATTTAAACATGAAATCAAAAGAGATCATGTTTAAAAAAGATTACTTATTTTTGAATTAAAGAACCAGGAACACCGAAATCTTCGTAGTTAGCTGCAATTTTTTCAACAGTACCGTCTTCGAACATTTCATCCAAGGTTGCTTGTACTTGGTCTCTTAATTCAGTATTTCCTTTCTTAAATCCTACACCATATTGTTCAGAAGAAATTTCTTCAGTTAAAATTTTATAATCGTCAGGATTGTCTTTAGAAATTTGATATTGAGCTACACCAATATCCATAGCTACAGCATCACATGCACCAGATTGTAAATCCATGAATGCAGTGTTATAATCTGCAATTTGAGTTAAGGTTTGGAAGGTGTCAGCTAAATCTTTTTGATCTCCTTCAAGAGCAGCTAATGCAGAGGAATCTTTTTGGGTTTCTACGATTTTACCTTCTAAATCCTCTAAGCTGTCAATACCGGAATCAGCTTTAACAACAACTACTTGTTTGTTGTCAATATAAGGTTCAGTCCAGGTGTAATCGTCTTCTCTACCGTTGATGGTAAATCCGTTCCAAATACAGTCAATAGAACCGGAGTCTAATTCACTGTCTTTAGCATCCCAATCAATAGGTTGTTCTTTAAATGTCCAGTTGTTTCTTTTACAAACTTCTTTAGCTAAGTCTAAATCAAATCCAACATAGCTTCCATTATCAGCTTTGTATCCATATGGAGGGAATTCTGCATCAAAACCAACAACAAAAGTATCATCATCTGCACTTGCACTGTCAGAGTCGCCTAAAAAGTCAAGGAAACCTGCAGCACTTGCTGAGCCAATTACTAAAAAGAGCAATAAAACTATTCCTATAATAATACCGAATTTTTTATTCATTTTCACACCAAAAAATATTTTCTATTTTTGACTAAAATAAATTAGAAAAAAGAAAAATCTAATTTACATAGTACTATTTTTGAAAATTATATTATATAAAATTGTATTATTGGCTATTTTGGAAATGAATAAAAATTGAACAGTCAAATAAGAAATTAACAAATAATTGAACATTAAATAAATTATAATTAATAAATAATTGATAAAAAGTATTACAAATTTTATTGTCAAAATAAAATAATAATTTTAAAAATCATTACAAAAATAAATAAAAAAATAAAAGAACAAAAATAAAAGAACAAAAATAAAAGAACAAAAATAAAAGAACAAAAATAAAAGAA
>NZ_CALCYR010000172.1 GCF_937906425.1 uncultured Methanobrevibacter sp.
TTTTTTAGTTTAAATTTTTTTTTAATTCTATTCTTTTTTAGTTTAAATTTTTTTTTAATTCTATTCTTTTTTAGTTTAAATTTTTTTTTAATTCTATTCTTTTTTAGTTTAAATTTTTTTTAATTATTTTTTAGCTATTTTTTCTTAATTAGAAGAATTAATTGTTTTTTTTAATTATTTTTTAGCTATTTTTTCTTAATTACGAAAATTTATTATTTTTTAATTATTTTTTTAACTTATTCATTCTTGCTTATTTTAGCGCCAAATTCATAAGCTATTTTTAAATCATTTTCAAACTCTTCCCTTTTTGCTTTTATTTCCTCTTCTGTTTTTATTTGACTTTTTAAACCTTTGTAGGAAGTAAAAACTTCAACTTTTCCATTTAACATTTTAAATAAGTTTTCTGTTGATTTAAGACAAGGTCTGATTGATTTTTCGAAATGTTCCTTAGGGGAGAGAACATTGTATATGATTCCCACATTCACCTTGCCCTTGTAATAATAATTTCTATCATATGAAACAATACAGTAGATAAGTCTTTCAAGCAAGGCTCTGTAATGGCTTGTAGGTTCATTGAAGAATATTTGTGAACCGATTAAAAGGCTGTCTGCAGCTAATATCTTATCGATTACAGGTGACAGGTCGTCTCTCCAATAGCATTTGAAACTTTCCTTGTTTTTTGTTTTGCAGATTGAACAGTTCATGCATCCTCTCATGTCCAATTTGTAAAGATTAAAGTATTCCACTTCACTGCCAACAGATTCAGCACCTTCTCCTGCAGATTTTAAGAGTTTTCCAACATCCTGTTTTATCTTAGGGTCTGCATTGATTACAATTGTTTTCATAAATATCCCTCTAAATTTTATTTTTTTTAAAATTTCATTTTAATTAACTAAAAATTGATTAATGTTTTGTTAAAGTTTATATAAATCTTTTATCTATTTTTTTTCAAAAATCTTTTATCTTTTTTGTTAAAGTTTATATAAATTTTTTATCTATTTTTTTTCAAAAATCTTTTATATTTTTAAATTTAATATACTAATAATTATTATATTGGCAATTTTTAATGACATTTATATTCCTTTGCTTTTTAAAAAGTTTTAAATTAGTGATAATATGGATTTAACAAAGTTTATTTATGAAAGAAAGTCCTGCAGAAAGTATATTGATGAAGAGATTGAGGAGGAAACTTTAAAAGAGATTGAGGATTTCATATCCGGTGCTAAGCTTCTTGATGAAGGATGTGAATTTTATTATGAAATCTTAAGGCTAGATGAGGTTAAAGTTCAAACCGGCTGGAATGCACCATACTATTTGGCATTATACTCTAAAAAATGTGAAAACAGTCTTGAAAATATTGGTTTTGTATTTCAACAGGTCTCTCTTTTTATTCAAAGCCTTAATTTAGGTTCCTGTTGGGTTGCAAGGGGAACTGTAAAGAAGGATAATCCTGATTTTGTTATTTTAATTTCATTTGGTAAGTCTGATGACATTACAAGAGGACGGGATGAGTTTAAAAGAAAATCCCTGTCTAAAATATCTGATTCCTCTGATGAATGTTTGCTTCCTGCTCAATTGGCTCCATCAGCCATCAATTCTCAGCCTTGGTATTTTAAGAAAACTGAAAATGGCTTTGACGTTTATCAAGTCAAGCAGAATATTATTAAAAGAAAATTCCTTAAGGACTTGAATAGAATTGATATGGGAATTGTTCTCTCTCATTTGTACTTGAGCAATGAGGAAAGTTTTGAATTTGAATTTAAGCAAAACAAGCAATTAAAGGGTTATGAATACAAGGGAACAGTGAAAATTTAATTATTTTAAAAATCATATGTTGTAAGAATTGATTTTAATAGTTTTTCATTAATTTATTAATAATCTTTAAATATTATGGATTTAATTAATTATATTGAAATATTAAAATAATTAAAAACTTAATAGTTAAAAAACTTAAATTTTAAAAACTTAATAAACTTTAAAAATTGATAATTAAATTTAATAAATGAAATATTTAAAACAAAAAATATTTTTATTTTAAGGGGGTAAAAAATGAAAGGAATTATAGGAACAATTGCTGGAGATATAATCGGATCAATCTATGAGTTTAACTCAATAAAGTCTAAGGAATTTCCTCTTTTTAAGAAATATTCTACATTTACAGATGACACTGTCATGACATTGGCTATTGCTGACTGGTTAGTTGAAGATAAAAATTCCAAGGATGTTTTGATTCAAAAGCTAAAGGAATATGGTAGGAATTATCCTAATGCTGGATATGGTGGAATGTTTAAGGAGTGGGTTATGATGGAAAATCCGGAACCTTACGGTAGTTGGGCAAATGGTTCTGCCATGAGAGTTTCTCCTGTTGCATGGGTTGGAGAATCATTGGAAGAGGTTCAAAAATTGGCAAGGATTTCTGCTGAAGTAACTCATAATCATCCTGAAGGTATTAAGGGAGCTTTAGCTACTGCAGATGCTATTTATTTAGCAAGAATTGGTGCAAAGAAGGATGAAATAGCTGATCATGTGGAAATCAATTATAATTATGATTTGTCCAGAACCCTAGATGACATAAGGCTTAATTATCGCTTTGACGTTTCCTGTGCAGGCAGTGTTCCAGAATCAATAATCTGTTTCTTGGAGGCTAAGGATTATGAGGACACCATTAGAAATGCGGTTTCATTAGGCGGAGATGCTGATACTCAGGCTGCTATTGCAGGATCCATTGCAGCGGCTTACTGGGATGTTTCAAAAAATATTGCCTATAAATCAATTCACAGATTAGATTATATGCTTTTAAACTCTTTTATTAAATTTGAAGAGACCTTTATGGATATTGAGTAAATTTAATATTTTATTTTTCTCTTTTTCATTTTAAGGCTTGAGGCATTGCTATTTTTTTAATCTTTTTAAAAAATTAGTTAATTTTTCTCTTTTTCAAAATGATTTTTAATATTTTAATAAGAATTTTTTAATTCTTTTTTTATAATTTTTCAGTTCAGATTTTATATGAAACTTTTTTAATTCTTTTTTTACTATTTTTAATTTACATTTTTTATAGAACTTTTTAATTCTTTTTTTACTATTTTTAATTCACATTTTTATACAATAAATTTATTATATAATTTTAATCAAATTATAATTAATAAGAATTATAGAAATAATTTATTTATCAAATATCGATTGTAAGGATTGTAAACATGAATCTTAAAATAAAAAATTTTTCTAATATAAATGGGATTGTTAAAGCTCCCCCTTCAAAAAGCTACAGTCATAGAGCGGTTATTCTTGCATCACTTGCTCAAGGGAAATCCAAACTCCTTGATGTTCTATTGTCTGAGGATGTTTTATCCTCCATTCGTGCATGTGAAGCTCTTGGTGCTAAGATAAACACTAAAAAGGAAATTATTCTAAAGGGAGATAAGAGTCAAACCAATACCTATTTGGAAATTGAGGGAACTGGAGGAAAATTGCATAATATAATGGATGATCCTTCAAGTGATATGATTGATTTGGCCAACTCAGGTACAACTCTAAGGATAATGACAAGTGTTGCAGCACTTTCAGATAATGAAATTATATTTACAGGAGATGATTCTCTTAAGACAAGGCCTATGGGGCCGTTGATTGATGCCTTGAAGCTTTTGGGAGTTAGGGTTGAATCATTAAATGAGAATAATAAGGCTCCTCTTAAGGTTTATCCTGGTTATATTGGAGGTGAAGCGGATATTTTAGGAAGCATAAGTTCCCAATTCATATCATCCATTCTTATTTCAGCTCCATACTCAAAAAAGGGTGTAGAACTTGTGGTTCATCCTGAATTTGTTTCAAAGCCTTATGTTGACATGACAGTTTCAATCATGGAAAAGTTTGGAATTTCAGTGCAGGAGGAGCAGTATCATGATTCTGCCAATGATTTAAGTGAATCTCTAGGTGAAAAATTTACAATCAATACTCAAGATTATGTCTCTTGCGATTATATAGTTGAAGGAGATTACTCCTCAGCTTCATATCTTATTGCAGCTGCAGCCATTGCAGGTGGCGAAGTGAGAATTCAAAACTTATTCGCCGATTCCAAACAGGGAGACAAGCAGATAATTGACATTTTAACTCAAATGGGTACGGATATAATTGTATTTGATGACCATATTACAGTTAAGTCAGATGGTAATTTGAAGGGAATTGATGTTAATTTGGCTAATGCACCTGATTTGCTGTTGACAGTTGCTGTCTTGGCAGCTCTTGCAGAGGGTAAAACAACTATCACCGGTGTAAAGCATGGCAGATTGAAGGAAACCGATAGAATTGACACTACCTGTAGGGAACTTGAAAAATTAGGATGTAAATTGGAAGAATTTGAGGATGGAATGACTATTTATGGTCAAACTATTGGTGATGGAGTGGTTGAATCCCATAATGACCATAGATTGGCTATGGCATTTTCACTTCTTGGCCTAAAGCATGATGTTGAAGTGGAAAATGGAGAATGCTTTGACGTTTCATTCCCTAATTTTATTGAGGCAATGTCTGAAATCGGTATTGAAATGGAGTTAAAATAAGTTTTTAATAGTTTTATTTTAGTTTTGGAGATTTTTAAATGAGTGATGAGGAAAGAATAAGGGAGATTTTTAAAAGATTGAATGAGGTTTATACAATACGTACCTTCTTGGATCATGACCCATATCAAGTATTGGTTAGAACTATCTTGTCTCAAAGAACAAGGGATGAAAATACAGATCAAGCTACAAATAATCTATTTGAAGTTTATCCAGACATTTATGCTGTGGCAGATGCTCCGATTGAGGAAATTCAAAAATTAATTAAGCCTGCAGGTTTTTATAGGGTAAAGGCTGCTAGGATAAAAGAGGTTTCCAGAATTTTAATAGACCAATATGGTGCTGAGGTTCCAAGGGAAATGGATGAAATGCTTAAGCTTCCAGGTGTTGGCAGAAAAACAGCTAATTGTGTAATTGTTTTTGCATTCCAGGATGCAGCTATTCCTGTTGACACTCATGTTCATAGAATTTCCAATCGTTGGGGAATTGCAGATACAAAAGAACCTGAAGAAACAGAACTTGTTTTAATGGAAAAGGTTCCTAAAGACCTTTGGGTTGATTTAAATGATTTAATGGTTCAATTTGGCCAAACAATCTGCAGACCAATAGGTCCTCAATGTGACAGATGCCCGATTCATGACTTGTGTGAGTATGATTTAGGTGTTTTAGGGGAATAAAATTAGTTTTTTAATTGTTTTATTCTTTATTTTTTCTTTATTTTTCTTTATTTTTCTTTATTTTTCTTTATTTTTTCTTTTTAGCTATTTTTAATGTTTTTTTAATTTTATTTTTTTTCTTTATTTTTTCTTTTTAGCTATTTTTAATGTTTTTTTAATTTTTTTCTTTATTTTTTCTTTTTAGCTATTTTTAATGTTTTTTAATTAATTTAATACTTTTTAAAATCTTTATTTGGATTTTACATTATTTACATTTTTACATTAATTTGCTTTGTTTTGTTTTGTCAAATGATATTATTCTGCTTTTTCCACTAATCTTTCTGTTTTTTATCTCAAGGCCTTCCAATTCCAATAATATTCCCTTATATTTATGACCTTCCTTCATTCCGGCATATCCTCCCAGGTTTCCATCACTTTTAATTGTTCTGTGGCATGGGATGATAATCGGATAGGGATTTTTCTTTAATGCATTTCCTACAGGTCTCGCTGCTTTCGGAGTATTTACCCTTTCTGCCAATTGCTTATAAGTGTTTACAGTTCCCTTTGGAGTTTCAAATTCTGCCTTTAAGACTTCCCTATCAAATTCACTTAGTTTGTCTAAATTAAGATAATCCAGTGAGAATTTGTATGGTTTTCCATCAAAATACTTATTCAATTCCTTAAGGAACTTTTTAAGTTGTTTTGACTTTTTGATTTTTAACTCCTCTTCTCTTTCGTATTTTTCTTTTGCTCTTTCTTTGGAACTTTTATTTGGAAGGCTCAATAGGATTTCCTCTATGATAAATTTTCCTTCATCTCTCCAGATAATTGTTATTTCTCCAATTTTGCTTTTTTCTATAGTGTATTTATATAATGACATTTTATCAACGGAATATACTTCTTATTAAATTTAAATATGACAGTGTTTTTTAATTATAACATTGTTTACTTTTCTTTTTATAGAAATATTTATATATCATAATCAAGTAATTTTAATATAACAATCGTTATAATATAACAATTGTTATTTTTTATTATCAATAAAATTTTGTTTTAGAATTTTATTAATCTAAAAAATTAAATAGTCTTATTATTCAACATCTTAAATCTTTTAATTAATTTTAATTGTTTTTAAGAAAAAACTTTTATGTCCTAATCATATAACTTAATATATCATTGTAATTAAGATTTCTAAAACTCTAAAACATTTTTTTATTGATTTTAAAGAATTTCGATTTTGTTTTCTTTAAAATATTTTTTT
>NZ_CALCYR010000173.1 GCF_937906425.1 uncultured Methanobrevibacter sp.
TAAATCAAATAATAAATAATCAATTATTAAAAAAATAAGAATTCTTAATAAATCAAATAATAAACTACCAATTCAATTTATTAGAAATTTTAAAATAAAAATTATAAAAAGAGGTATAATATGTTTGATAAAGTGCTTATTGCAAATAGAGGAGAAATCGCTATACGTATCATGCGTGCTTGTCGTGAATTAGACATGAAAAGTGTAGCAGTCTATTCAGACGCTGATAAAACTTCTCTTTATACTAATTATGCAGATGAAAGTGTTCCCCTTGGAAATCCTTCACCTAGAGAGTCTTATTTAAACATTGACAAAATCATAGATGCTGCAATTCAAACTGGAGCAGACGCCATTCACCCAGGATATGGATTTTTGGCTGAAAATCCGGAACTTGGCATTCAATGTGAAAAAAATGGAATCAAACTAATAGGACCTAGTGGAGAGTCCATCAATCAGATGGGAGATAAGATCACCTCCAAAAGATTGATGAAAAAGGCTGGAGTACCTGTAATTGAAGGAACCGAAAAAGGAGTGACAGACATTGATGAAGCAATCAAGATTGCTGAAAATATCGGTTATCCCGTTATTGTAAAGGCTTCCGCAGGTGGTGGAGGAATCGGTATGCGTGCCGTTTATGAAGAGGACGAATTGGTACGTGCAATCGAATCCACACAATCAGTTGCTGCAACCAACTTTGGAGACTCTACAGTATTCATTGAAAAATACCTTGAAAAACCAAGACATATTGAGTTTCAGGTATTGGCAGACGAATATGGAAATACAATCCATGTAGGAGACAGGGAATGTTCCATCCAAAGAAGACATCAAAAGTTGCTTGAAGAGGCACCATCCCCAATCATGACTGAAGAATTAAGGGAAAGAATGGGAGAAAGTGCTGTAAAGGCTGCAGAATACATCGGATACACAAGTGCAGGAACAATTGAATTCTTATATGATCATGGAGAATACTACTTCCTTGAAATGAATACACGTATTCAGGTAGAACATCCAATTACTGAAATCGTTACAAATACTGATTTAATCAAGGAACAGATTAAAATTGCATGTGGTGAAGAATTGGAATATGCTCAAGAAGACATTAAGGTTAGCGGACATGCAATAGAATGTCGTATCAATGCAGAAAACCCTCTTGCAGACTTTGCACCAAACCCTGGTAAAATCACAGGTTACAGATCCCCTGGAGGACCAGGTGTACGTTTAGACAGTGGAGTATATATGAACTATACAATTCCTACATTCTACGATTCAATGATTTCCAAATTGGTAACCAGCGGACGTACAAGAACCGATGCAATCAATAGAATGAAAAGGGCTTTAAGCGAATACATTATTTTAGGTGTAAAAACCACAATTCCATTCCATAAGGCAATTCTTAAAAATGAATCCTTCCTAAAAGGAGACTTGCACACACACTTTGTGGACGAACACAAGAAAGGAATTGATGCTGAAATGGAAAAGGTTATTGAAGAAGACCTTGAAAGAGAAAACCGTATGAAATCCACATTCATGCCGGGCAAAAAGGTAGCTGCTATTTCAGCTACTGTTGGAACTTACTTCAATAGCGCTAAAGCTCAACAATTAAAAAAATAGAAAATAAATAAAACATATTATTAAATTAGCTTATTAAATTCAATTTAATAAGCAAAATATTTTATTTTATTTTATTAAGTAAAAAACTTTAATAAAATTAAAAAAAGTTAAAAAACATTTATAAAGTAAAAAAAACATTTATAAAGTTAAAAAACATTTATAAAGTAAAAAAACATTTATAAAGTTAAAAAACTTTTATAAAGTTAAAAAACTTTACTAAATTATTAAAATTATAACACAAGGGATTATAATGAAAAAAGAAATGATAAAGCTTTTAGTTAGTCATGATATAATTTCAGAAGAAGATGGTGAAAAAATAGATTCTATCAATGACGAACACATTGAAGAATTAATCAAGGATTTGGGTTTTGGAAAAACCGAACATATTACCAAGGAAAAAATTTCAGAAGGCCTTGAAACCAAATATTTAGGTAATGAAATTCTTTGTTTTAGAAAAGTTTTTTCAACCAATTCAATTGCTAAATTCTTGGCAAATCTTGGAGCTAAAGAAGGAACAGCTTTAATTTCAGAAATTCAAACCAATGCAAGAGGCAGATCAGGCAAGAAATGGGAAGCGCCTGAAGGCGGAGTATGGATGTCACTTATCTTAAGACCTGATGTCCCTCCAGCAAGAATAGGTTTAATCACTCTTGCAACCGGCGTTGCAATAGCAAAGGCAATAAGATCATTGGATGTTGATGCTAAAATCAAATGGCCTAATGATGTATTGATTAAGGGAAACAAGATTTCAGGAGTATTGACTGAAGTAAATGCTACCTTCAATCAAATAGAATATGTCGTTGTAGGCATTGGTATTGACAGCAACATCAAATTGGAGGACTTTTCCGAAGACATAAGAATAGGTACAACCACCTTAACTGAGGAATTGCCAAGCAAAACTGATGAAAATGAACTTATCAGCATATTCTTGAATGAATTTGAAGAAGTTTACGACCTTTATAAGGCTGGAGAAATTGAAACAATTCTTAATGAATGGAGACAATTGTCTGACACTATTGGAAAATATGTAAACATTACCCAAACAGGTGGAAAAATTACCCAAGGTTACGTTGTTGGAATAAATAACGAAGGAAGCTTGATTATTGAAAAACAAGACGGAACCTTAGAAAAGATTATCTCTGGAGAATTAAGAACCATTTAAGAAAAAAAGAACAATTGCCTTAATTAAAATGATTATTGGCAATTGAATTAAAATCAAAACATTAATAAAATGAAATTAATTTTTCATTTTATTACCTCTTTTTACATAATATTTATTGAAATAGTTTAAAATTAAAAACCACTCATTTTACTCAAAAATTTATTAAAATAGTTTAAAATTAAAAACAACTCTTTTTACTGAAATTTTAAACTAAAAAATTAGAGAAATATTAAAAAAATTAAAAATTATTAAAAATTATTAAAAATGATTAATAATTAATAAAAATAAGAAAAATAATTAAAAAAAGATTAAAAAAAATAGAAAAATAATTAAAAAGTATTAAAACTATTAAATTTGTTGGTTTTTTTAATAAAATATTAGGCTTTTAGATTTTTCAATGTCTTTGGAAGTTTCTAAAAGCATTTCAAAGGATTTTACCACCTTTTCATACAATTCATTTAAATCCATATCAATTATGTCCTTGGTGGACAAGTCAAAACGAATTGTTGCAGATGCACCAGGCATTCCAACTGCAGGAATTGTAATTATGCCAAATTCCTTCAATAAAATCATTCCCCAAAGGAAACAGAAGTCCTTGATAGAAAGTTCACTTTCAATTCCCAATCCATCCAACTGCTCAGCTAAAGACTCCTCATTAACCATAACCCCTGTAGGAGTCTTTTCAAACATATCATAGTCCATTGAAAGCAAGCCATAAAACTCATCCTTTTTGGCAAATGCCTTGATCAGATTTTCCTCACTGTAATTTTTTATACCATTAACCATGGCCAAAATCAAAGGAGCCTGAGCTTCAAGACCAAATTGAGTCGCCTTTATCTTCACCTCATCAATAAGGTCTTCCCTACCTGCCATAAGTCCACCGCGAGGACCTGACATTAGCTTATCAGTGCTTGTAACAACCAAATCAGCTCCCAAGTCACAAGCCCTTTTCTGATTGAAAACAGCAGTCCTGAGCCTTGCACCGGAAGCGTCATCCACTAAAACAGGAATTCCCTTATCATGAGCCATTTCTATTATTTTCCTAAAGAGGCCCTCATCAATGACCTTATGATCCATTGTGGAACCTGTTACAACAACAAGGGAAGTGTTTTCAGGAATATTGAACTTTTCAATATCTGTAAACTCATCATAACTAGCTCCAACTAGACTGCAGGACCTTGGAATAGATGGATGAGCTGGAAATTCGGCTAAAAAATGACTTACATGATCCCCCTCTTTTACAAGAGCAAGAACACTTGCAAGAATACCTGAACTTGTTCTGTTTACTGCAAGAACCTTTTCACCGCCAAGATGTTCATTTCCTACAATCTGAAGTTCATCCTCAAAGATAGCGGGACCAACATAGGTTTCAAGAAGATTCAATTCAGAATCACTTGCAATAAAAGCACCTGAAAGTCCTGTTACATCATATAAGGAGTTTCTACCTTTAGTATTAATAATTTCCTTAATGATTTTAAGAGCAGACTCCCTTTTTTTAACTTCATCCAATGAGTTATTTACAATCATGATAAAACCTTAAAAATAGAATTAATAAAAATAAATAGATTTCCAATAAAAACAATGAAAAAATAAAATAAAATAAAATAAAATAAAAAGTAAAACAATGAGATTTTTGAAAAAATAAAAAGAATTGATTTGAATAGAAAAAAATGAAAAATAATTTAGACTAAAAATTAATTAATTTAGACTAAATTTAATTAATTTAGACTTAAAATTAATTTTTTTGAATTAAATTTTAATTTATTAGATTTAAAATTTTAATAATTTAGACTAAAAATTAATAATCTAGTCTAATAATTGTAATTTGAAGTCAGAGAATGACTCAATAATAACTTTTAAATCCTTTTCACTAATGTCTACAGAAGCAAATTCTTCTCCTTCAGAATAAGCAAATTCTGCAAATACAATATTTCCATCAGGATTAGTGTATAAATTAATCATGTCTTCCTGTTTTTCTGGATTTTTAGTAGGTAAACTGATAGTAAATGAAAGACCTAATTGATTGAAGAATTTTTCCTTTTCCTCTTCATCCTTATTACATTTTTTTAATTTTCTAATTCTTGATTTAAGTTTTTTCTCAGCTGCTTCACCAATATCTGCCATATTATCACCTTAATTTCCATAATGATTTAATCAAATTAAAACTTAAGAATAATTTAAATTATGCCAATTAAGAATTAAAAACAATATAATTAATAATAAAAAGAATTTAAATTATTTATTTTTAATATAAATTAAAAAAATTACTCTAATAATTCATTATTATAATATAAAATATTAATTTAATTAACTACTATGATATTTAAAATCGTTAATATATATACTTTTTTCATATTTAAAAAAAATAGGCATAAAATAGGAATAATTTCAAATAAAAAAACAATAAAATTAGAACTTAAAAAAAATGGAAAAAAATTAATTAAATTAGAACTTAAAAAAAAGAATAAAAAAACAATCAAAATTAGAACTTAAAAAAAGAATAAAAAAACAAGTGAAATAAAAACTTAAAAAAATAGAAAAAATAGAAAAAATAGAAAAAATAAACTAAAAAAATAATTAAAGAGTCACTAATTTAAAAAGAACAAATATATAAAATTCCTCATAAATAATGGCCCTTAAATTAATTAAATTAATTTACCTTAACTTTAGCAGTTAAACTACTGTCCCCATACAGGAGGCTTGATGCAAATTTGCAAACAACAGTAAAATTCCCTACTTGGCTAAACTTCAAGTAAACAAAACCATTGCTGTCAGTTGTTTTTGTATAAGTTTTTCCATCAACTGTAAGGGTGACCTTAGTATTCTTAATGGCCTTATTGTCACTTGTTTTAAAGCTTACAGCAAAATTACTGTTTTTACTTATGCTGGTCTGATTTGCCTTAATTATAGGCTTAATCACTTTCACTGAAATTTTCTTGCTTGAAGCCAAATAAGATCCATCCCCTGCATAACTGATTGTTGCAGAATAGTTTCCGGAAGCAAGTGTAATGTCCATACTTGCAATTCCCTTGGAATCTGTTGTCACTGTATAAATCTTGTTTGCCAAAGTGACATTCAAATCCCTGTTTGCCAAAGGATTATTCAACTCATCCTTCAGACTTATTGAAAGCTTGGATGAATTGAGATAATACTTAATTAGATTTGCAGCTCCAATGCTTGTAGCAAGACTTTCAACATTGATATTGTCAATTTGAGAGTAGAAACCGAATTTGCTCTTATCAGCAAAGCTTGTGTTTATATCGTAATCTCCGGCCTCAAGGGAAGTCTGAATATTTGCCCTGCCTGAATCGTCAGTAATTCCAGTGTATCTTGTTTCATTGATTATGGATACAAGACTTACATTTGAAAGGGGATTGTTTTCATAATCATAGGCTGTAAAGCTTAAGAGGCCTCCGGCCTTGATAGAATCTGTTTCCAATTTGATTACAGGATTATGAATACTTATATTAAAAGATTTTGATGAGCTTCCTATATTTTCATAAGGGTCAAAGACAACCATTCCAAAGTATTCCCCTTCCTTAAGGTCAACAAATCTCAAGCTTACATAACCATTTTCATCTGATATGAGATTATAGACAAATCTGATTCCCTTAAGTCTATCACCGTAAACGATTACCTTTACAGGCTTATTTGCAATTGATTCGCCATTTTCATAGCTGACCCTTGCAGACAATCGTGTGCCGTTATTATAATACTTATCAATATTGGCCACCTCAATCTTGGTGGAAATACCTGTGATTGAAAGGATTACAGGATTGAAATAGCTGTCATAATACTCATCATCATCAGTCAATTCACCTGAAACGATATAGTTTCCAACAGTTAAATTGGATAATCTTGCAACACCATTCTCATCAGTTCTAACATCGTATACTGTAGTCTTTCCATATGCATCCCTAAAGCTTATCCTCAATAGCTTGTCCTTTAGGACCATAAAGTCACGGTTTACAAGACAAACGGTAAACTCATCAGTCAATCCAAGAAGATCATCACCGACAAGAATTACAGGAGCCTTTCTCTTGCTTACATTTACATCCACCTCAATATCGCAAGGGGCATAGAGTTCATCACCGCTGAAGATGAATTCAATATCATAAGCGCCTTGGGTCAGATTAAGATTAAATCTGGCAATTCCATTTGAATCTGTTTGTAAATCAATATACCTGTCCAAATCCTTATAATGGATTGAAACAGCGCTATCTGCAATTGGATTGTTTAAATTGTCCAAGAGGGCAATTTGAATTTCCTCATTTGAAACTGAGAATATTGAAATCAATCCATCATATTCATCCACAAAATGAGTGAGCCTTCTTCTTACCTCAACATCAAAGCTAGCCCTTGAAGCTTCAAACTCCTCATCTCCCTCAAATAAGACAAGATATGTATAATTTCCCTCAGCGAGATTCAATTCAAAGCTGACGGTACCGTTTTTATTTGTAGTGAGTGATAAAATCTCTCCACCTTCCAAGCGAATATTTATGTCCTTATCAGCAATTGGCCTGTTTAATGCATCAAGCAAGGTAATTAAAACTTCATCACCTGATTTTGACAATGTGGAGACCAGACCAATATCAAGGAACTTGGTCAATCCGGAATAGTAGAACTTAAAGGATTGGTAATTGGAATCTCCAACATTGAATCCTGAACTTTGAACCAATGCAAAGTTTTCAATCTCATCAAGTTTTTCACTCATGTAGATGCTGATTTTTAAAACTGCAGATTCTCCTGCATCAAGGCTGTCCAAAGTCCAGACATTGTCATACATGTCAAATGAACCCTTTGAAACAAGAATCAAATCATCAGGATAAATGCTTTCATCCAAGAAAAGGGAAACATTGATTCCCTCAATGAAATCGCCTACATTTGTAAGGTTGTATGTCACTTCAATAAGATCTCCCTTAAAGAACAATGAAGCGTTGCTTGTAATGTTAAGTACAAGATTTCCAGCATATGCAGTATATGCCTTAAGACAGACATTTGTCTTGTATAGGGTATGGTTTCCGATTAGATATTCATATAGCTTGATAACATTAGTGTTTTTGGATATGTCATACCATGTTTCACCATCAGGACTAATGTAGGACTGTCCAAGGCTTGCACTTGCCTTGCTTGAATATCCGCTGCGTTGGGACTCGATTGCAACAGGGAACTTAGAGTCAGGACTTGTTATCTTTATGTTGATTCTGAATATGTCTCCAAGTTTTAAGGCAATGAGTTCATCAAGCTTAATTGTGTGATATCCTGTACCCTTTACCTCATTGCTTTGGCTATGTTTCAATTCACCGTTTACAAGAACTTCAGAGTAAACTGTAGAATCTCCAAAGGAATAAAAACCGAATGCGCTTAATGGATTGTCACTTGTAGCTGTAAACTGGTTTGCAAACCATGCAGTGTTTGAATTGTATCCTACAGACTCAAAAGTGTTTCCCAATATGTCATATTGGTAAATGTCCTTGTAGTTTGTCACATTTTCCACATTGGTAAAAGCCATTGCGGAAATGGTGTCAATTCCCAAACCTGCAAAGGTCTTGTCATAATAGGATATGTACCAGTAACCGCTTTCCCCATAGCTTGTACCCCAACTGTTCTTGATGATGAAAGCTCCATCTCCAGGAGGGCTTACGCTGCCGAACTTGCTTGCAGGATAATTGTCATCCCAACCTACAAGAGTGATTGCATGATTGCTGTATTCAGGCCAATCTGAATAATAGCTTGTATGATATTGGAAATAGCTGTCTGAATAGATGGTTGTGTATAGGGCACCATATTTCATGATTGCAAACTTAATCTCATCATTGTCAAGGTATCCTAAACGCATTGGAACATAGACAACGTCCTGAACATGCTTTACACGATCGAGAGTATAACTGGACCTTGAGCTATAGCTGTTGAATGGATCATCTGTCTCATTGATAGGACCGCTCCAACGTAAAAGGTATGCAAGTGACATGATGTGGTTTCCGCCATCATCCCAGTCTGTACCGTTTGTACCATAATAACCCATTACATTCCTTACATTTTGTTCAGAGAAGTCATAGCTCACACCCTCGGTTTTCATAAGATAGGATTCAAGAGCGGCAAGGGTTGCAAATGCCCAGCAGGAACCTGTTGAACCTTGGTCAGATACAGGACTGACCAATCCCTCATCCCTTAAATCATAGGAGGAAGGCAATTCAATTGAACCGTCATTGATTTTAGTGATAGTCATCTGGTCCTCAAGACATAAGAGAAGCTCACCTGCATCAATGGACTTGTAGAAATTATTTTCCTCCAGATTTCCAGATGCGATGAAATTTCCATTCATGTTATAAATGCTTTCCTCATCAAGTGAAATGCCTAACGCACTGTTGTTTTTGATTGTGTTGTTTTCCACATCAAGCAATGCCCCTTGGTGTGCAATGGCCAAACCAAAGCTATAATCCCCATTAAGGACATTTCCTTCAATTGTGGAATTGATTACATAAGTGTTATGACCTTGCCAAATGGCAATTGCTCCACCCATTGAATAGTTGGACTTGATTGTATTGTTTATGAATGATGAGTTTATAACGTTTAAAAATCCTGAATAGCCATAGATTGCAGCCCCTGAACCGAAAGTCGCATCAATTGTATTGTTTATGAATTCTGAATTGTAGACACTTAAGCTTCCCATATAGTTGTAGATTGCTCCGCCATAGGAATCCTCATCACCAGTAGCCTTATTGTTGATGAAGGAACAGTTGTAAATCCTCATGTCCCCTCCATCGTTAAATACAGCTCCCCCATAAGCGTAATATGTTGAATAGTAGGAGGCGGTTTCAACTGCAGAGTTTTCCTTAAATATAGTGTTTACAAGATTTACATAACTTCTGTTTGAATATAAAGCTCCACCACTATCTGAACTTCCTTTAGACAAGGTAAGATTGAATATGTTTACATATAAGTCATTTGACTTGACATAGAGAAGTTCATTTGAAGTCTTAATGCTTAAAATTGTATTCAATGCACTTTCACCAATGATGTTTACACTCCTGGTTATGCTGAGATAATTTGAAAGCTCATACAAACCGTCTGCAATAAACAGGTTTCTTTTGCTAGAGCTGTATCCATTGATCAGCTTGGAAAATGCAGTGTTTACAGTCTTGTATGGATTTGCCATAGTTCCTGATTCAGTTGAACCTGTATATGAGGCGTTTACAAATATTGTATTTGAATCTGTAAAGTTAATTCCAAGATCTGTAAAACTTGTATTTAAATCCGGAGTGATAATCTTATCTGAAGACAGTTTTGAATTAGAACTTGAATCAGATGAATATTGGATTGGTGAATTTAAATTGGAGTCTGAATCAGTTTCTGAATCAGAATCTGAATTAGAATCAGTTTCTAAATTAGAATTAATATTAGAATCTGAATTAAAATTAGAACTTGAATCAGAATCAAAATCCCTTAAATCTGTATCATTTGTTCTAAAAAGAGATACAATTTTAGCATCATAATCATTTTGAATATTTTCATTAATTTCAATATTAGCTGAATCGTCATCAACAATAGAATCTGCACTTACATCACTAGCAAAGGAGGCAGAAATTGATATTAATGCAATCAATAATATTGAAACAATAAAAAGCTTTTTAAATTTCATTTAATCCCCAATTGTAAAAAAAAATATTAATTTTTAGAATTTATAATCATTATTTGAATTTTAAAACAATCTTAATTAATTTAAAAAATTTAAAAGATTTAAAAAATTTAATAAATCTAAAAAATTTATAAATTTAAATTTAATAAATTAAATAAAAATTAAAGAAAAAAATAAAATTCAAGGATTATTAAAACCCTTGAATTTAATTTGATTAATTCAACTTAATTTAAGCTAAACTAAGTAAATTTAAACTAATCTAACTTAAATTTAAACTAATCTAACTAAATTTAAGCTAATTTAACTAAATTTAAACTAATCTAACTAAATTTAAGCTAATTTAACTTAATTTAATTTAACACTTAACTTAACTTTAAAGTGCTTTTAACACTAACTGCCTTATACCTTTCGTCTCCTGCGAATTTGGCTGTGAAAGAATAGGTTCCTTTCTTGGAAATGCTTACCTTAACTGTAGCAACACCTTTAGCGTTTGTACTTGCTGTGTAGGTTTTTCCATTTACAGTGAAAGAAATCTTCTTGCCGCTTATTGCAGTTCCTCTTGAAGTCTTGAATGTAGCGGTTAGTGTTTTTGTTTTTGCACTTGCCTTGTAGGTCTTCTTGGCTGTTGTAAGTTGTACAGGCTCTGGGTTTACTGTGATTTTAGCTACAGCAAAGCTTGCATTATAGCTTTCATCTCCCAAGAAGCTTATTGCAAATGTGTATCCTCCCTTTACGCCAAGGTTGATTTGTGTTTTTGCACTGCCCTTTTCATCTGTTGTGTAAGAGTAGACATGACCGTTGAAACCTACAACTATTGGCTTGTTTGCCAATGCCTTTCCATTGGAGTCCACCAATTGGAAATTGAAGTATTCCCCATTTCTGCCGTCAAGAACAGTGTTGATTGCATTTGTAGTCATGTTTGCACAAAGGATTTCACTTGCAAGTTTTTCAGGAAAGTTTCCGCCTATAGGAACATAGGCGTCAGATCCGCTTGTAGCGCTTGTTACATCAAAGAGGAATGGATTCATGCCGCTTTCCAAAGTGTTTTTGCTAACGTTTATCACATTTGTTGGAGAGAGGACTCCCCTTTCACTTTCAAGTTTCAAGACAGTGATTGATTCGGCTGAAACACCATCGGCAGTGCTGAGGGCATTGTTTAGAATGTTTATTTCAGGAACTTCAATCATTAAGCCGCTGCCATTTTCAGCAATTGCAGATACAAGGACATCATTTTCTCCTAAAATAAAGTCAATGCCATCGATTGTGACATTTTCAACACCTGCAGAGACTGGAAGTATATTGAATATTGGATTTCCATCATTTGCACTTGCAATGCTTGCTCCATCAGCCGCAATTGTAATGTTTTTGGTAATATTGATGTTTGAAACATCTGTGTAGTCATAGTCACCTAAATTAATGATGTCACCAGGATTTGCCTTATCTATTGCAGTTTGAATATCCAATGCATCATTTCCTGTATGGGTAACATTGCTTTCTCCAGGACCTGTCTCATTTTCATCACTCTGGTTGGTATCGTTGTCATCCCCGTGAACAAGGACTGTAATATTGTCTGAAAGGATTGCAACATCATAGGTATCGTCACCTAGATAGAACAATGTAATCGGATATTCTCCAACATACAATATAGGATCCATCTTGACTGAAGCCTTACCATTTACAAGGCTTATGTTTTTGTCTTGACCATTAAAGCTCATTAAGACATTTGCATTCAGACCTTGGCCATTTACATCAACAAGACCGATTTCAAGAGTGAATGAATCGTCAATGTAAACTACAGTGTTTTCAAGACTTAATGCAACTGAAACAGGTCTTATGTCAAAGTCTGTAGAGTTTTCACTTGGAAGATATGAATCGTCTCCCATATATTCGGCCTTGAGAAGGTAATTGCCCTTGCTTAATGAAAGGCTTAGGACACCTTCACCATTTGTTGACTGATTAATATAAGTGGTTTGGCCCTTTCCGTCAATAAGTGAAATCTGCAATGGAGCGGATGCTATAGGCAAATTGTTTGAAATGTCCATTAAAACAATCCTCAATTGGTTATTTGTCAAATCAAAGAGAATGTCTGTAGAGAATTTGCCGATTGCAAAGTCATATGTGAAGTTTGTTCCTAAATAGCTTCCTTCACCTAAATAGCTTGCCTTGATTGTGTAATTTCCAACAGCTAAGTTCTCAAATGCAATTTGACCCTCATCATCAGTGCTTTGATTAATGAATGAGGATTTTCCATTTTCAATAAATTCGATTTCAACCATTGCATTGGCCATTGGATTCTCATTATTGTCAATCAACTTAATGATTAAACTGTCTCCAGCCAATTTTGGATCATTTTCCACCGCAAATTGGGTTGTGTTGAGCTTGGTTGCAATTAAAGTACCTTTCTCTTCAATGAACATGCCTTCGCTTGAACCTGTGTATACACCGCCGATTTTATATTCGCCAATATCAGGAACAATATAGTCATAAATTGCAATTCCCTCTAAAACCTCACAGCTTGAGGAGTTAAGGCTTCCGTCAACATAGAACCCTACATATCCTCCGCTTATTGGATTGCCCATGTCATCTGTGACATTTACAAAGAGTGTGTAAGTTGAATTCTCTCCTAATGAGTAATAGACAGTCTCTGCATTGAGGAATTTAAGGTAAACCCTTGATGTGGAATAGTTGTTGTAGATGTAGCTGGCAGTTTCTGCACTTGCATTATCCATCACATTGTTTTTAAGGTTTAAAATACCGTTATTGAATATTACTCCGCCGATTGCTCCTGCAGCAATGTTTTTAAAGCTTGAGTTTTCCAATTCCATATATGTGTACTCATCGTCATTGGATATTGCTCCACCATTTGTTGTGGAACTGATGTTTTCAAATTCACAGCCAGTGACAAAGAGCCTTCCAATGTAATCCACATAGGAATAGCCGTCAAATACCTCTTCACCGAAATTGTATATTGCGCCACCGAGAGCTGAGGATATATTGTAGAATTTGACATTTGTAATTGTACAATTGCTTAAACCGTTTGAAATGGCTCCTCCCCATTCTCCGGAACTACTGTTGATTATGCTGCAGTTTTCTAAAAATCCAGTAGAGATCCTGTAATAACCTGCATAGATTGTACCCCCTTGGAATTCAGCATAATTGTTTTTAAATTCGGAATTGTTGAGGATATAGGTTTCAATATTTTCAACGACTGTTTCACCATCAGTAGTTGATGAAGTTGTTGTACTGTAGGAAGGTACAAGGAAACATGCTCCTCCCCATCCTGCACTGCTGCCTTCAATGCTTATATTATCACAGGTTAAGTAATCTCCAGAGTATATTGCTCCGCCTGATATCTCTGCAGTGTTATTAATAAATTCACAATTGATCAATGTAGTGTTTACAACAGTGAAAAGAGCTCCTCCTGAACCCATTTCATCTCCTGCTGCAATATTGTTGATGAAGCTGCAGTTTTCCATAATCAGATAGTTTGAACTGTAACCTGCAGCATAAATTGCGCCTCCAACATCAGATACTGTGTTGTCCCTGAAGATGGTATTTGTGATTATGACAGTTCCGGTCAAGGATTCAGTATTGATTGCAGCGCCTGAAATACCGTAATTGCTTTCAAAGGTACAGTTATTGATTTTCATGTCTCTCCAGTTCATGATAGCACCGCCGTGCCATTTTGAACCGGTATCATAATTTGTTTCACTGTTGTATCTGAATATGCAGTTGTTTGCTATGAAGTAACCGTCATTATAGATTGCTCCACCATATTCATCAGTGGAATTTTCAATAATCACATTTTCAAGGGTCAATTGGGAAGGCCTGTGATTGTAATCTCCATAGAACTGATAAGCAATGTTAAACAATCTGCCGTTTAAACCTGCCAAGACAAGATCTCCAAGATTTTCTGCCCTGATTGTAAGGTTTTTATAAATATGGTCCATTCTGCTACCGATTGCAACTTCCTCATAGGAGTATGCGCCTGGAATGGCTGTAAGAACATCTCCTTCCTCTGAAGCATCAACAGCATCCTGTAATGTAAAGTAACCATTCTCACCGATAAACCAGTAGAATTGGGTAACCTCCAGCACAGCTGTTTTAATGCTTAAAGGATAGGAGCTGTTTGAACCTGCAAAGCTACCTGAAACAAGATAACTGGCCAAAGTTTCATTAGTGTTATAGCTTATCTTGACAAAACCCTCATCATCTGTAGTTCCGCTTGATATGACTCTATCATCAAGAGTAAACTTAACTACTCCATTTGCAATAGGATTTCCCATATCATCTGTTAAAAGAGCGTAAAGTTCAGTTTGACTGTCATGATTTACCATTACGGTCTTATTGTCAAGGAAAGTAATGTTGGCATTCATGAAAGCGTTATTTGTATAGATTGCATTAGCTGTATTGTTTTCCATAATATTGTTTGAAAGTGTCAATGCAGCATATCTTCCATAAATTGCAGCACCATTTTGAGCCCTGTTGTTTGTGAAATTATTGTTTCTGATATAATCCTTTACATTTAATCCATATGCATAGATTGCTCCACCATCTCCTGAAGCCACATTCAAATCAAATACGTTTGAATTGATGCTTGTTGATGCGGATAATCCGGAATAGATTGCAGCACCCTCTTCTGAAGCGGTATTTGCAATGAACTGACTGTTTGCAATGTTTACATCAGAACGGTTATTTGCATCAATATAAATTGCTCCACCCTTTTCTGCACTGTTTGCCTCAAATATGCATCCGCTTAAGCTTAGTGAATCTCCAACATAGATTGCTCCGCCTTCATTATATCCATCATAGGCGTTGGCATGATTGTTTGTAAAATTGGAATTTGTGATTGTCATTGATGTGAAATCAGAGTAGATTGCAGCTCCGCCAAGAATGTCAAAGTACCAGTCATAATAGTTATAATCCTCATCAAGACTGTTGTTATCAAAGACTGAATCAATAATTGTCAAGCTTCCTGCAGCACCGCAGTCAGCAAAGATTGCACCTCCGGCAAGTGAAGTGGAATTTAGAATGCGGGTTTGGTTTAGCTTAAGGAAACCTGCATCCAGGTAAATTGCTCCCCCTTGTCCCTTTTTAAAGAGATCATAATCATCAAAATCATCTTCATAGTTTGGATTTCCATTTGCCAATGTGATTGTCTTCAATTCAATATTTGCATTGTATGCTGAAATGACAAATATGCGGCCGTTGTTTTGACCGTCAATGATTGTTTGCTCCAAGTCCTCACCGATAATGGTGACTGTATCTTCAATCAAGAGATCCTTTTCATTATAGGTTCCCTTTTTAACATAAATTGTATTTTTAGTGCTTGTGACAGATTCCAATGCCTTTGCAATGGTTTGATAAGGTGAAGCTTCAGTTCCGCTACCTGTATAGTCATTACCATTTGTAGCAACATAGATTACGCTGGAATCGTCACCTAAAATGTCAAAGCTAATTGTTTCAGTCAGCCCAGGAGTGTAAACATTGATTGTTTCCCTTCCTGTATTTGCAGCAATATAATTGGAACTTGCCAATCCATTTACTGTAGCGACCGGATTTGAATCAAAGGATCCAATGTCTGAGCTAAGGCTGATTTCAATTTCAGGCAAACTTGTATCGAGACTGTAGATCTCATTTCCATCAGTGTACTTTGTCAAGTCAAAGCTGAAGAGATAGTTCCTGTTAATGATTACCCTATTTGTGTCAGCCCCAATGTCAAGAATTACATAATTAGTTATTGTGGAATTTTCACTGACTCTTGAGCTGTCAGGCTTTTCATTAGTTCCCCAGAAGTTATATTCAAGGTTTTCAGCCTTTTTGGTATAGACGTCACTTACATTAGTTCCTGAATTGCCGCTGAATATGCAGTAGTTGATTCTTGTTGCATCAAGGCCTCCGGTAGTTGTGTGAACTCCAATTGCGCCATAGCTTGAGGAACAGTTGATGAAACTTGAATGCTCAATTACAGCATTTTTTGCATAACTTACTGAAATTGCTCCTCCAGTTGTTCCCTTACAATTTATGAAATTGGAATTGTTGACCTTCAACAATGCAGTTCCGCCGTAATAGGTTGAAATTGCACCTGCATAATTACCTGAACAGTTGATAAAGTCACAATTTTCAACAGAAAGGATTTTGCCGGAAGTTGATGACATTTTAATAGGTGCATAATAAGCTGTTCTTGGACCTTTTGCATTTATGAATGTTAAGTTGGAAAGAGAAACTGTGCCGCCAAATTCAAAACCGTAGGAAGCTCCTGCAAAGTCAAGTATTGCACCAGGCAATCCTACAATGTTTAAATCATATTTATAGTCATTGTTAGCCACATAATCAACTGTGTGAACTCCTTCAGTAAGGACAATGGTACAATTCTGTTTCATTTGAGCGACCAATTCCAAAGCCCTTTGCACTGTGTATAAAGGATAGTCAGGATGTCCGCTCCCATCCAAGTCACTTCCATTAGGAGAAACATAGATGGTGTTGTTTTCAACTGGAAGAGCAGAGCCCTGCTCCACATAAACATATACATCAACAGGATCAGGCATTAGCTCATTATCCCACAACCTAAGGAACCTTTCATCAGTACATGATATGGTAAATACATAAGGTGCATCCCTTGGACTGAGGTTTGGGAAGAATGTAATGTCCAGACTGAATATTCCGTTGCTTCCAAGGAGGAAATTTGCACTGTGAACGGCATCATCATCTCCAATATATGAATAGGTCAGGTTAAGGGCACCAGGGAAAGGTTTTCCCAGATAATTGCCTATACAGTATACAGTCCCATTGATATAAGCACTTTTTGGAGTTATCATGGTGAGATTGTCGTAATCTACACTGATTCCTTCATCAACATTAACTCCGCTGCCTAATGATTTAGAATCCTTTGATTGAATCAAATCAGAGGTGATTAAATTATCTGATTGGATTGAATCAGCATCATCTGATTGGATTGAATCAGAACTGACTTGATTAGAATTAGAACTGAATTGATTAGAATCAGAACTGAATTGATTAGAATTAGAACTGAATTGATTAGAATCAGAACTGAATTGATTAGAATCAGAATTCTCAATATCAACACCGATTAAATCAGAATTGGAAAGATCCAAATCTCCGACAATATCAGTTTGATTGTCTAAATCACTAGCAAATGAAGAAGGAATTAGCAAAATAAGCATTAATAAAACACTTAATAAAAGTAAAATTTTTGAATTCTTCATAATATCGCCTTTTTAATCAATATTGAGTACTTTTATTTAAAATAAGATTGAAATAAAACTTATTAAATCCTAAAAATTAATTAAATAATCTTAGAACTCTTTAAATTAATTATTTTTGAAAATCTTTTAAAATTTTATTTGAAATGCTTTAAACTTGAAATTTTTGTTTTAAATACTTTAAAAACTTAAAGAATTTTGTTTTAAATACTTTAAAAACTTGAAATTTTTGTTTTAAATACTTTAAAAACTTGAAAAATTTTAATTTTAAAATTAACTTTTAAATTCAAATCAAAACTCTTAAGTCCAATAAAAACTTTAATCATTCCAGGAATTGTTTTGATTAAAAAACAAAATTAAATTATCATATTTTATAAATGCTCGCCTAATGTATATAATAAGTCTACTATCGCATAATAGTAAAAGAATTATAATTCGATTGTCAATCAAAACTAAAACCAATAAAAGAAAGTTTAAACGAGGAAAAAAGCAAAAGATATAATCAATTTTTAAAACGATACCTAAATAATTACACTTTTAATAAAAATTTATCCAATTTTTTAAGATATCCCTTACG
This sequence comes from uncultured Methanobrevibacter sp., assembly GCF_937906425.1. Taxonomy (GTDB): domain Archaea; phylum Methanobacteriota; class Methanobacteria; order Methanobacteriales; family Methanobacteriaceae; genus Methanobrevibacter. Next base: position 18,213 of record NZ_CALCYR010000173.1, read on the forward strand.
AAATGAAAAAAAAGTTAAAATAAAAAAATATTTTTCACCAATAAGATCTCATTTTATAAAAATCCTAAAATTATTCAATTAATTTAAAGAATTTTAACAAATTTTAAATACAAAATACAGATTTAAATTAATTTCAATAGCTGAAAATCAATTAAAAACCAAAACTAAGATTAACAATTAATCCAATAGCTAAAAATCAATTAAAAACCAAAACACGGATTAAAAATTAATTTCAATAGCTAAAATAAATGAAATCAAGTTAAATCCCCTAAAAATTATTTTAACTAAAACTCCCAAATACTATTCAACAACATTAGTATTATCTTCAAATTATTTTCATTAAATAAAAATAATTCGAAGGTTAATATAATACATAACAATATATTTTTTTGCTTTATACAATATAAATAATTTACTAAATAAATCGATTGAGATACTTTTACCTATCAAACTTAACCCAGTAAATAATAATAAACTAAATCAGCATCAAATATAATGTTATTTAAAAAAATAATAATATTAAAAATTTTCTAAGACAAAATAAAATAAAATTAGGATTATTTTTAAAAAACAAGAAAGCGTAGGATTAATTAAATGAATATGATGAATCTAAAAAGAGAAAAAAACTTGATAAGGAAATGATATTAACATTCGAAAATATGTTTTTTTAAAACGAGAAAAATTAATGAAAAAATCAAAAAAATAGGCAAAAAATATGATAATAACATGATAATATCATTTTGAAAAAAAGGGAATAAAATGCTTAAAATTTAAAAAGAATAAAATTAAGAATTAAAAATAGAAAAGAACTAATAAAAATAGAAAAGAACTAATAAAAATAAAAAATAAGAATTAAAAATAAAAAAATAAAGAGAAAAACTCTCCAAAAACTATTTTATAAGCAATTTAGCTGTTTTAGTAACAGCCCCATAATAAGTGTTGCCAGCAAACTTAACTGTAAAGCTATAAGTCTTTTTAGAAGACAAACTAACCTTGACTGTAGCAATTCCCTTTGAATTGGTAGTTCCAACATAAGTCTTTCCATTTAAAACAAAGGAGATCTTTTTACCCTTAACAAGATTTCCATGATTGTCCTTCAATGTTGCAGTTAAGGTCTTTGTCTTGGCACTTGCCTTATATGACTTGTTTGGAACAGTCAAACTCATCACTTTTGGAATAACACTTATCCTAGCCACTGCAAAGCTTGCATAATAATCCTCATCACTTAAGAAACAGATTGCAAAGGTATGATTTCCAATTTCCTTAAGGTTAATCTGAAGACGTACACTTCCATTTTCATCACTTGTCAAATTATAGATATGGCCATTGAAACCTATTTGAATAAGCTTCTTTGCCAATGGCTTTCCATTAATGTCCTGAAGCGTGACATTGAAGTATTCTCCAACCCTTCCCTCTGTTGCAAGGAAAACAGACTGTGTAGTCATGTTCTGATAAATAATCCTTGTATACATCCTATTGTATAACTTAAGGGAAGCTGAAACATTCTCATTAAGGCTGACAGTGGAACTGTTTGCTGAAACCTGGATGATTGTAGCATTGGTCTTTTGAAGAAGAATAAACAATTCAAGAACTGCTGAATCTCCCCCATTCAACTTATCAATATACCAAACATTATCCTTAAAGCTTGAATTTGTTGAATTGCTTGGAAGATCCATGCTTGATTTTTCAACGCTAAGACCATTGTCCAATTTTAAGCAAACAAATACATCCCTTGCAGCATTTGCCCTGTTTGTAACTGTAACATTAAGCTTTATAGTGTCATTATTCTTGAATGAGGATACATTTGAACTAAGATTCAATTCAAGCTCATCCATATACTCTGTATAAACCTTAAGACAGACGCTTGCATTATTCAACCTATAAGGATAGGAGTCCTCATAAAACTTCATGACCCTATTGTAGGAATAATTGTAGAGATCATACCAATTGACCCCGTCAGGACTTACAAAGGACTGATTGAAATTGCTGCGCGCCAATGATGAATAACCGCTATAGTTTGTTCCAATAGCTATTGGAAAAGTCGAACTTGGAGTGGTCAGCTTAACAATTATCCTGAAGCTGTCCCCCCTTTTTACACTTATAAGCTTGCTCAATTCAATTGTATGATAGCCTGCACCCTTTATGCTTCCGCTTGAAGTGTAGACAGATTTGTTGTTTACAGTAATGTTTACCGCATATGTGGAATCTCCAAAGGTGTATAATCCAAAGGCCTTTAAAGGATTATTGTTTTCTGCAGTGAACTGATTTGCAAACCATGCTGTACTGCAACTGTATCCGAGGGACTCATAAGTGTTACCATAAAGGTCATGCTGATAGATTGTACCATAATAGCTTGAGTTTTCAACTGACTCTATTGCAAGTGCAGAAACCGTTTCAGTTGAAGCTGCAAATGAAGCGTCATAGTATGAGATATAGTAATATCCGGAATATCCTGAATAAGGACCCCAACTGTTTTTCAGAATAAATGCGCCGTCTCCAGGAGGGCTGTTTGGAAAATTCTCCCTTGAGAAATTGTCATCCCAGCCAACAATTGCCAATGCATGATTTGCCAAAATCGGAATGACTGAATAAGCATTCATGTTTTGCCTTAAGACTCCGGAATACAATGAGGTATACACTGCACCATACTTTAAGATAGCCAATTTAATTTGATTATTGTCCAGATATCCTCTGCGCAAAGGCATGAGAAGAACATCGGTAACATCCAAAACCTTTTCAAGGCCGGTGATTGGAGATTCTGTTGCAGAGGAAAATGGGTCATCACTTTCATTTACAGGGCCGTCTCCCCTTAAAAGATATGCAAGAGCCATGTAATAGTTTCCTCCATCACCCCATTCAGTACCATTTTCACTGTCAGGACCCATCATGTTTTTCATATTGTTTTCCGATAGGCTATAACTTCCATTTTCAAACTTCAATAGATAGGATTCCAAAGCGGAATAGATTGCAAATGCCCAACAGGCACCTGAACTGCCCTGATTCTTAACGGCAGTAGTAAGATTCAATGCCCTTAAATCATAGGAGCTTGGAATAGCTGATAAATTCAGCTCATTTAGAATGCTTGAATAGTTTAATGTGTCAGATACAATCAACTGATCCTCAATTGCAAGCAATACATCATCCTTTTCAGTCTTGATTGAATTGTTAATGAACTTTGAATTATTGATTGAATAAATTCCATTCATGTTATAGACTGTGGAATTTTTAGAGGCGATTCCACCTGCATAATTGTTTGAGATTGTGGAATTGATGATTCCAAGCAATGTTCCCTTATTTGAGATTGCTGAACCATAGGTATAGGTTCCGCTAATGCTGTTATCGGCAATTGTGGAATTGACAACATAGACATTGCGGCTTGCCCATATGGAAATTGCTCCGCCAAGGGAGTAGGAAGATTTAATCATGTTTCCTTTAAGGCTGGAATTGAAAATGCTTAAATATGCCCCTTTTGTAAATATTGCGCCCCCAGTTCCATAGGTTCCATTAAGATAATTTCCAGTGAATTGGGAATTGAATATGCTCATATCACCAAGATCCAATGAAATTGCCCCTCCAAAGACCTCATGACGATTGGAATTTGAACTGACGGAATTGTTAATGAATTTTGAATCGATTATTCTTATTATGCTGCTTTCAGCATAAATTGCTCCACCATAACCTGTTTCCGTAGTTTCCAAATCAACATAGGCAGTATTGTTGATAAAGCTTGAATTATAGACATTCAAATGAGCATTATTTATTGAAATAGCTCCGCCAGTCACCTTGGAATGCTTATTGGATGTAAGTATATTTCTGAAATTGGAATTTATGATATTGATATAGGACTCTCCGCTAATGCGAATAATCGGATATGATGAGGTCCTATTACGTGTAAAGCTTAAGTTTATGAAATTTATGCAATTGCTTGAATACATTGTAAATAGGCTTGAAGTTCCATTTGAGACAAGGATTGTATTTGATGAATCCTCTCCAATGATTGAAAGATTCTGGTCAATGTAATTATTTGAGGATGTGACATAGCTTCCCTTGGCAATATAAATGTTTTTAACAGTTTCATTTAGATAATAAAATGCATTGTCAAGGGTCTTGAAAGGATTTGCCTTGGTACCGCTCTCATTTGTTCCTGTAAAAGATCCATTAACGTATAATGTGTTTGAATCATTTAAATCAAATGTGGGAATGACAAATGTGGAATTCAAATCAGGCAGACGAGTTCCATCAGAGGAAAACTGAGGATTGTAATTGAAATTTGAGTCTGGGACAGAACTGGAAGATATTGTGTTTGAATCAATGTTTGAATTGGATTGTGAATCAGAAATCAATTTAGAACTGGATTCAATATCTTCGATTAAACTAGAATTAGACCCTAAAGACCCATCACTTAAATAATTAGACTCTTCAATGACAGAGCTCAAATATCCATCATTTTCACTAATATCTTCTAAATCAAGACTATCTACAGAAGTTTCATCACTTATATCAGCCTGTAAATTATTTTCAGCCGCAAAACTCACTGGAATAAGTAAAAGACCGATTAAAATGACAAAAACTAAAATTTTCGATTTCATTAATTTCATCTCTAAAAAGAACTTATTTAATTTAAAACTGAATTAACTCTTTTTTTAAAAATTATTTTATTTAAAACTGAATAAAATTTTAATAAAAATTATTTTATTTAAAACTGAATAAAATCCAATTAAAAATCTATTTATTTATTTAATACTGATAAAACTTTTATAAAAATTTTTTTATTATAAATATGAATTAAATCCTAATAAAAATTATTTTATTTAATCATAAAGACTATTTCCATGATTGTCCATAGCTACAATCAAAGGACCAAATTCAGTTACATCCAAATCCCAAATAGCTTCAGGCATTCCTAAATCCAACCAATTTACTCCCTTGATTTCATTAATCTTATCAACATATAAGGCTGCACAACCTCCAGTTGCAACAACATAAAGCGCATTGTTTCTCTTTAATGCTTCACGGACAGTGTCATCCATTCCGCCCTTACCGATAATTATCTTTGCACCCATGTCCAAAACATCTGCCTCATATGGATTCATTCTCATTGAAGTGGTTGGACCAACTGCTACAATATTATATTTTGTATCGCCATCGATTTCCTCTTCCTGAATGATGGGGCCTGCATGGAATAGAACCGCTCCTTCAATATCGCATGGAGCTCCTTGCTCCAAAATCCTTTTATGAGCCTGATCACGTGCAGTCAATATCTGACCGGAAATTGTAATAACATCTCCAGCCTTTAAATTATTTATATCCTCATCAGTAATTGGAGTGTTTAAATCAATCATAAATTCACCTTCTCATTGCTAACACTTAAAACATTCCTAAAATATCATAAATTAAGAATTAAAACCAATCTAATCTTAATAATAAGTTTTCAAAAAATATCATAAACTAAGAATTAAAACCATTTAAATCTTAATATTTAATTATTCAAAAAATATTATTGGTTAAAATTTTAAATAAATTGGCTTATAAATTTTAAATAAATTAGCTTATAAATTTAAAATTAAATTGGTTTATAAATTAATCAATATACTTATTTATCTAAACAAATATAATATATTTTGTAAATTTAAAAAAATTATCAAAAAAATTCCTATTTTGAATTTAATTGATTAAAAATCAAATAAAAATTATTTATGGAATTATTCGGTTTTTCAATAATAATCTTTATAATTCTTAATATATAATAGTTATATTGGGAAAATAGGTTTAAGAAATTATTTTTTAAAAATTATCTTAAATTAAAAAAATTAATTTAAATTTAAAAATAAATTCTTAAAAATTTCTTAAATTAAAAAAATTAATTTAAATCAAAAATTATTTATTAAATGTTAATAATTGTTTCAGAATTATAAAATTTAAGATTTCGAGGTAAAATATGTCCAGTATGAGTAGTGTGGCAGGACTTTCAAAATATATCAGAACTCTTCCTAAGGCTAAAACTTCAATACTAATAATTATAGTAATGAGTTTCATTATAGGTTCTGCCTTATTTTTCGTAAAGCCGGTAATAATAGGCAGCGGATTGGAGAATTTCCTCTATGGCGGAGCATTTGGTTTTTGCGTATTTGGAATACCTGCCCTGATTTGCGGTTCAACAGATCAAAAATGGGTTTATACCCTGAAGGGAATAAACCTGAAGGCAAAACATTCAATGTTCCTGGCACTTGTTTCAATGACCATTGCAGGAATTTTCAGTTTTATTGGAACCTTAAGCGGCCATTTCTTCCACCAGGACTTTTTCGTAAACTCAATCCTCTTCGGCGCTGTGCTGGTATTTGCATTCAACATTCTCGTATTGTGGAGTACAACCAGAATACGATTCATAAATGCAATGATAATTTCAATCATACAGCCATTGCTCATGACTGGAATGCTTATCATAAGCACATTCCTAAGCAATGTGGAAGCCGCATTTGAACTTGGAATCCTCGGAACATTCCTTAAGGTAATCATTGCAAGCATAGTCTTTGTGCTATTCATCTATTCATTTATCCAAATAGTGGAATCTCCAATGAGAAAGAACCTTGGATTTGGAGCATTGGAAATATTGAGTTTCTTTATTTCACACATGAATGAAGGTTCAAAGTCAATTGAAATGCTATTTGAAAATGTGGGAGAAAGTATTGATACATTGGTAGGTGTTGTAAGCTTTAAACGTCCTGATGGAAGTATTAAAGCATTATTCATCAGCCCTTGTGTTCACCCAGGACCTCTTGGAGAAATCGGAGGTTCAAACATGCCTACAATCCTTGCAAACAGTTTCGATAACTTTACAATGGTTGCACATGGACCATCAACCCATGACTTCAACCCTGTTTCAAGTGATGAAATCATAAAGATTGAAAATGCTGTCAGAAAGGCATTGGATAATATGGAATACAGTGACAAGGCAAGTGAATTCATTAGATATTCCCATAAAAAGGCAAATATAGGCATTCAATTCTTTAAGAATGGTTCAATCATGCTTTCAACATTTGCCCCTTCAGGAAGTGACGACATTGAATTTGCAGTCGGACTTACAACAATGATTGAAAGCCAGAAGGAACTGGATATTGATAACCCTATCCTTGTAGATTGCCACAATTCATTCAATGCCGAAAAGGGAGGGGTTCTTCCAGGAAATCCTGAACTTTTCCAACTCTTGGACACAATAAAAATTATTGAAGCATTGGACCTTGAGCACAGCATCAAGATTGGTTGCTACCATACCGATTTAGGGGATTTGGACAAGCACCATGGAATTGGTGAAAGCGGCCTTAAGACAATGGTGATTGAAGTAAACAATCAAAGAACAGCTTATATACTCTTTGACTCAAACAATATGGAACTTGGATATAGGGAAACCATATTCAATGCTGTAAGTGACATGGACATTGATGAGATTGAAGTCATGACAACTGACACACATACAGTTAATACCTTATCAAACGGTTACAATCCGGTTGGAACAGTTGAAAAGGAAAAGATCATTGAATACATTAGAATTTCAATTGAAGAGGCAATCAATGACCTGGAGCCTGTTAGCGCAGGAACAGGAATGGAAAGAATTGAGAACCTTAAGACATTCGGTCCTAACAATTCAACTGAACTTATTTCAACAATCAGTTCAATTGTATCTGTAAGTAAAATAGCTGCACCTTTAATATTCATTGTAGCTATAATCTTTGTATTGTTATGGTTATTTGTATTTTAATTCTTAAAATACATTTAAACCAATTTTATTAAAAAAAATCATTTATTTTTAAATTTTTAAAATTATTAATCATTACTCTTTTTAGCTAATTTTAACTAAATTTAACTAATTAATTATTTTTTTACTGTTTTTAACTATTTTTAACTATTTTTAACTATTTTTAACTATTTTTAACTATTTTTAACTATTTTT
>NZ_CALCYR010000174.1 GCF_937906425.1 uncultured Methanobrevibacter sp.
GAACTGGTTACAATCAATTTCTCACTGTTGTTTTCAACTGCAAGGTAATTGTCATTACCCATGTATTTAGCTGAAATCTCATAGACATCAGAAGCAAGACCATTAATTACAATGCTTCCTTCACCATTTTCATCCAATTCAACAGCATAAGCAATTCCATCAACCCTTACAAGAACAACTCCATAAACTGGCTCATCAGAGTTACCAATTACCTTAACAGTAATTGTAGCAGGAGTGTTGTAAACATATTCACCGCCAGTGACCTCAAGGACAGCATCACTAGCCTTTTCAACTGCAATGCTTCCTAAAGCATTGGCAACAAGATAGTTGTCACTTACAAATTCTACATAACTTACATAATCACCGGCACTTAGGTTTTCAAATTCAGCTTGACCACTACCATTAATTACAGTTACATTCTTAACGGTTCCGTTTACATTGATTGTAGCGTTTCCGTTTAAAAGAGCCCCTTCAAGACCGCTTACAGTAATGTTTACAACAGCCACTTCACCATAATCAATAGTGACATTTTCAACAGCAATGTCAACCTTAGAGTCTGAAGCCTTGCTTACTTCAACAGTCACATTATCCTCAACAATGGAAGGATCATAATCAGTGCTGTTAAACATTACATCAATTGTGTATGTGCCAACATCCAAAATGCCGAAGTTATAAGTTCCTACACCATCAGCAACACTTACGTCAATCCATTCTCCACCATTAATTCTAATTTGAACGGTTCCGGTAATATTATATCCTTCTGAATCAACAAGACTGATGTTTGCAATAAGATCATTGCCGTAAACAATATCAGAAGCGCTAAGATCAATTATCGCCTTATTGGATTTGACAATAATCAATTCCTCACTGTCGTTTAAAGCAGAGTTATAATTATCATCACCAAGGAATTTAGCCTCAATGCCATAAGTGCCTGAAGCAAGACCGGTAATGTTAAGATCTCCAATACCATCAACAACACTTACAGCATATCTGGTTCCGTTAACAACTACAACAACAGTGCCGTTTAAGAGAGTGCCTCCATTAGCAACTACCCTTACAAATACAGTAGCAGGGTTATTGTAGATGTATTCGCCACCAGTAAGTTCAAGAGTAGCATTAGCCTTAGCAACACTTACAGTACCACTTGCAACAGCGGTTTCGTAGTTATTGGAAATGAATTCAACGCTTGAGACATAATTGCCAGCTTCCAATCCGGCAAATTCAGCTTGAGCAATACCCTCAGTAACAGTTACAGTTTCACTGTGACCGTTAACTGTAATGGTTGCAGTACCATTCAATAGAGCACCTTCAAGACCGGTTACAGTAATGTTTACAACAGCCACATCACCATAATCAATAGTGACATTTTCAACAGCAATGTCAACCTTAGAGTCTGAAGCCTTGCTTACTTCAACAGTCACATTATCCTCAACAATGGAAGGATCATAATCAGTGTTGTTAAACATTACATCAATTGTGTATGTGCCAACATCCAATTTGCCGAAGTTGTAGCTTCCTACACCATCAGTAACACTTACATCAATCCATTCTCCGCCATTAATTCTAATTTGAACGGTTCCGGTAATATTGTATCCTTCTGAATCAACAAGACTGATGTTTGCAAGAACATCATTGCCATAAACAACATCCTCAGATACTAAATCAATTATAGCCAATTTGGAACTGGTTACAATCAATTTCTCACTGTTGTTTTCAACTGCAAGGTAATTGTCATTACCCATGTATTTAGCTGAAATCTCATAGACATCAGAAGCAAGACCATTAATTACAATGCTTCCTTCACCATTTTCATCCAATTCAACAGCATAAGCAATTCCATCAACCCTTACAAGAACAACTCCATAAACTGGCTCATCAGAGTTACCAATTACCTTAACAGTAATTGTAGCAGGAGTGTTGTAAACATATTCACCGCCAGTGACCTCAAGGACAGCATCACTAGCCTTTTCAACTGCAATGCTTCCTAAAGCATTGGCAACAAGATAGTTGTCACTTACAAATTCTACATAACTTACATAATCACCGGCACTTAGGTTTTCAAATTCAGCTTGACCACTACCATTAATTACAGTTACATTCTTAACGGTTCCGTTTACATTGATTGTAGCGTTTCCGTTTAAAAGAGCCCCTTCAAGACCGCTTACAGTAATGTTTACAACAGCCACTTCACCATAATCAATAGTGACATTTTCAACAGCAATGTCAACCTTAGAGTCTGAAGCCTTGCTTACTTCAACAGTCACATTATCCTCAACAATGGAAGGATCATAATCAGTGCTGTTAAACATTACATCAATTGTGTATGTGCCAACATCCAAAATGCCGAAGTTATAAGTTCCTACACCATCAGCAACACTTACGTCAATCCATTCTCCACCATTAATTCTAATTTGAACGGTTCCGGTAATATTATATCCTTCTGAATCAACAAGACTGATGTTTGCAATAAGATCATTGCCGTAAACAATATCAGAAGCGCTAAGATCAATTATCGCCTTATTGGATTTGACAATAATCAATTCCTCACTGTCGTTTAAAGCAGAGTTATAATTATCATCACCAAGGAATTTAGCCTCAATGCCATAAGTGCCTGAAGCAAGACCGGTAATGTTAAGATCTCCAATACCATCAACAACACTTACAGCATATCTGGTTCCGTTAACAACTACAACAACAGTGCCGTTTAAGAGAGTGCCTCCATTAGCAACTACCCTTACAAATACAGTAGCAGGGTTATTGTAGATGTATTCGCCACCAGTAAGTTCAAGAGTAGCATTAGCCTTAGCAACACTTACAGTACCACTTGCAACAGCGGTTTCGTAGTTATTGGAAATGAATTCAACGCTTGAGACATAATTGCCAGCTTCCAATCCGGCAAATTCAGCTTGAGCAATACCCTCAGTAACAGTTACAGTTTCACTGTGACCGTTAACTGTAATGGTTGCAGTACCATTCAATAGAGCACCTTCAAGACCGGTTACAGTAATGTTTACAACAGCCACATCACCATAATCAATAGTGACATTTTCAACAGCAATGTCAACCTTAGAGTCTGAAGCCTTGCTTACTTCAACAGTCACATTATCCTCAACAATGGAAGGATCATAATCAGTGTTGTTAAACATTACATCAATTGTGTATGTGCCAACATCCAATTTGCCGAAGTTGTAGCTTCCTACACCATCAGTAACACTTACATCAATCCATTCTCCGCCATTAATTCTAATTTGAACGGTTCCGGTAATATTGTATCCTTCTGAATCAACAAGACTGATGTTTGCAAGAACATCATTGCCATAAACAACATCCTCAGATACTAAATCAATTATAGCCAATTTGGAACTGGTTACAATCAATTTCTCACTGTTGTTTTCAACTGCAAGGTAATTGTCATCTCCATAGTATTTAGCTGAAATCTCATAGACATCAGAAGCTAAACCGCTGATGGAAATGTTTCCTTTACCCTCATTAAGAACAATTGCATAATCCATGCCATTAACATTTACAACTACAACTCCATCTAATGCTTCACCGGAATTGCCGCTGACGCTTACATTGACAATGGCAGGCAAGCCATAGACATAGCTTCCTCCACTTACTTCAAGTGTAGCATTAGCCTTGGCAACACTTACGGCAGCTGTTCCGCTGACAGCAGTGTAGTTGGCATTTGTAAATTCTGCAAAGGATATGTAGGTTCCTGCAAGTAAATCTTCAAATTCAGCTTGAGCAAAACCATCAATAACATCTACATTCTTAGTTGTTCCATTAACCTTGATGCTTACTGTTCCATTAAGACCAATGCCATTCTCATCCTTAACACTTACTTTGACTATAGCCACATCACCATATTTAATGCCTACATCCTCAACAGTGATTATTGCACTTGCAGCCTTTACGCTTACATTTACACTGTCTTCAACAATGGAAGGATCATATGCAGTGCTATTGAACATTACATCAATTCTGTAAGTGTCAACAGCTAAGTCAGTGAAGTTATAAGTTCCTACACCCTCAGCAACACTTACATCAATCCAATCTCCGCCATCAATTCTAATTTGAACGGTTCCAGTCAATCCATAAGTCTCATTATCAACAAGAGTGATGACTGCAGTAATGTTGTTTCCATAAATTACATCTTGAGCAGTTACATCAATGAAGGCGACTTTAGAGCTTGTAATGATCAATTTCTCAGTATTGTTTTCAATGGCAGTGTAATTTTCATTTCCGACATATCTTGCACTGATGTTATAAACATCGGAAGCCAATCCATCAATGTCTACACTTCCTTCACCATTTTCGTCCAATACAATAGCATAACTAATTCCGCTTACATTAAGGATTACAACACCGGTTAATGCTTCATTTGAATTACCTTTAACTTCTACGCTTACAGTGGCTGTGTATCCATATACATAGGTTCCGCCATTTACTATAAGGGTAGGTTCAGCCCTATCCACTGTTACAGTACCGCTTTCAAATCCTGCATCATAGTTTTCATTGATGAAGAGAACATCTGAGGTGTATGCGCCTGCAGCAAGACCTGTGAAATTGGCTTGACCTATACCATCGACAACATCCACTTCAATAGTTTTTCCATCCACTGTAATGGTTGCAGTACCATTCAATGGAGCTCCTTCAAGACCTGTTACAGTAATGTTTACAGTAGCGTTTTCACCATAGTAAATTCTTACATCCTCAACTATAATGTCAATGGATGAATCTACCTTAGCAACTGTTACGCTAGTGTTTGCAGTTACATTATCAGGAACAAAGCTTGCATTTACAAATTCAACATCAATGGAGTAGACCGCTGCATCCAATTTACCGAAGTTGTAGCTTCCTGCACCATCAGTAACACTTACATCAATCCAATCTCCACCATTAATTCTAATTTGAACGGTTCCGCTTAAGTTATATCCTTCACCATCTACAAGACTAATATTTGCAATTACGTTCTTGCCATAAATCACGTCTTGAGAGCTTACATTAAGAATTGCAAGTTTGGATCTTGTAATGATCAGGTTTTCAGTGTTGTTTTCAACAGGGGCATAATTATCATCACCAATGTATCTTGCAGCAATATTATATCTATTTGAAGCAAGACCTGTAATTTCAACACTGCCCTTACCATTTTCATCCAATACAACAGCGTAATCAACATCATTTACATTTACTACAACAACACCGCTTAATGCCAAACCATCATTACCTCTTACGGTAAGATTGACTATGGCTACAGTGCCGTATTCATATTCTCCACCAATTACTTCAAGGCTAGCGTTAACAGCTCTTGCAACTACTACAGAACCTGTTCCATTTGTACTTGTGTAGTTTACATTGCTAAACTCTACATAGGATACATAAGTGCCTGCAAGCAAATCAGCGAAATCAGCTTGGGCAACACCCTCAAGAACATTTGCATTCTTAGTTGTTCCATTAACCTTGATGCTTACTGTTCCGTTAAGACCAACACCATTGATGTCAGTTACATTGACCTTGACTATAGCCACATCACCATATCCGATGCTTACATCCTCAACCTTAATGATTACTTCATCAGCATAAACATGAACCTCTGTACCGTTTACAACAGTTGCAGGATCATATGCATCATTGCTAAAGCTTACATTAATGGTGTAGTTTCCTACAGCCCATTTACCGAGATCAATTTCAAGTTTGCCATTGTCTATCGCTACATTTTCCCAGCTTCCAATACCTTCAACGGTAATGTTTACAAATCCTGTAATATTGTATCCTTCACCGTCAACAAGGATGATTGTAGCAGTCACATTGTTTCCGTAAACAAGATCAAGAGCGCTTACACTTATGAATGCATCCTTGGAACTTGTAATATGCAATTTCTCAGTGTTGTTTTCAACAGCCTTATAATTCTCATCACCAAGGTATTCTGCACTAATGTCATAGGTGCTTGAAGCAAGTCCCTTAATGTATAATTCTCCAGTTCCATTACTGAGTGTAATTGCATATGTGGTTTCATCAACAGAGACAAGAACAGTTCCGTTAAGGAATTCTCCATCATTGCCGGTTACGGTAACATTGATTCTGGCACTTGTGTTGTAAGGATATGAACCGCCGCTTACATAAAGGCTAGCGTTTTGAGCCTTTCTCACAATCACAGAACCTGAAGCGAAACCAGGAGCATAATTGTCATTAGCAAATACTACATTGGAGACATAACTGCCTGCATTCAAGTTTTCAAAGAGAGCTTGACCGGTACCGTTAACAACATTTACATCACGAGTGGTTCCGTTTACGGTAATGTTAGCCTTACCGTTAAGTCTTTCATTGTCAATTCCGATAACAGTAATGTTTACAATTGCAATTTCACCATAGGAAATGTCCACATTCTCAACAGTAATGTTCAATTGGTTGTCTCCCATAAGGCTGACACTAGCATTAGTTGTGTCATTTACAAGAGCAGGATCATAATAGGAATCCTCAAATTTAACATCAATTGTGTAGTTTCCAACAGCCAATGAGCCAAAGTCATAAGTTCCTACACCCTCAGTAACTGTTACATCAATCCATTCACCGCCGTCAATTCTAATTTGAACGGTTCCAGTCAAGTTGTATCCTTCACCGTCAAGCAATTTGATATGAGCAATCAAAGGATCTCCATAGATTACATTTTCAGCGCTTACATCGATTATTGCTGTCTTGGAACGTGTAATGTTCAATTTTTCACTGTTGTTTACAACAGCCTTATAATTGTCATCTCCAAGGTATTCTGCACTAATGTCATAAATGTTTGAAGCAAGTCCGCTAATGTTGACCTCACCTATACCATTTGCAACACTTACAGCATATTTGGTTCCATTAACAATTATTACAACAGTACCGTTAAGCATTGTGCCATCATTACCTTTAACTGTCACATTAACATTAGCTAAAGTGCCGTATTCATAATCGCCACCACTAACCTCAAGGACAGCATCAAGTGCCTTAGTAACATTTACATATCCTGCAGCACTTGCAGCGGTATAGTTAGCATTAGTAAATTCAACCTCTGAAACGTATTTGCCAACAGGCAATACTCCAAAGTCTTTTTCTGCCACACCATCAGTAACAGTTACAGTTTCACTTTGACCGTTAACTGTAATAATGGCAGTACCATTGAGAGGTGCACCGTCAACACCTGTTACAGTAATGTTTACTCTTGCATTTGTGCCATATGCAATGCTTATGTTTTCAACTGCAATGACAGGAGCAACAGCCTTAACACTTACATCACAGCTATCATTTACAGGAGCATTATCATACTCCTCATTTACAACTACATTAATGGTGTAGTTTCCTACAGCCCATTTGCCGAGATCAATTTCAAGTTTGCCATTGCCTATCGCTACATTTTCCCAGCTTCCAATACCTTCAACGCTAATGTTAAGGGTTCCTGTTAAATTGTTTCCTTCACCGTCAACAAGGACAATTGTAGCAGTCACATTGTTTCCATAATCAACATCAGAAGCGGTTATGCTTAGATATGCTTTCTTGGAGCTTGTAATGTTAAGCTTTTCACTGTTATTTACAACATTTTCATAATTGCTGTCTCCAATGTAAGTAGCATTGATGTCATAGATTCCAGAGGCAAGTCCGGCAACATCAAGTTTGCCTTCACCAGAACTGTTTAATACAATAGCATAATCGGTTCCGTTAAGTTTTACGATTACAACACCAGTTAAATCCTCATTTGAGTTACCTTTAACTTTAACGCTTATTGTAGCGGTGGTGCCATATTCATAATCACCGCCAATTACTTCAAGTGTAGCATTTGTAGCTCTGATTACTGTTACAGTACCGCTAGCACTTGTGGTTATGTAATTAGGGCCTTCAAATACAATATCGGATATGTATTTTCCAACCTCAAGACCTGTGAAGTTTGCTTCAGCAATACCCCCTATTACGGAAACAGGTTTGTTTTCTCCGTTTACAGTAATATTAGCAGAACCGCTAATCAATTGACCGGTAGTATTTTTAACAGTAATGTTTACAGTGGCAACACCGCCATACTTGATAGTGATGTTTTCAACTGCAATGACAACATCAGCAGGACTTACAGTTACTTCAGTGCTGTTAACAACTTTGGAAGGTTCATAGTAAGTGTCTGCAAAGCTTACATTAATGACATAATCATCTGCATCCCTTACGCCGAAGTTATAATCTTTAACACCGTTTTCAACTTCAATTGAAATCCAGCTGACACCATCATCAATACTGATAGAAACAGTACCGTTAAGGAGCTTGCCTTCATCATCAACTAATTTTACAGTAGCAATTAAATCCTCACCATAAACCACATCTTCAGCATCTACACTTACAAATGCAATCTTGGATTTTGTAATGTTCAATTTTTCAGTATCATTTACAAGATTTGCATAATTCTCATCACCAATGTAAGTAGCATTGATCTCATAGATTCCAGAGGCAAGTCCAGTAATGTTAACTGTTCCTTGACCGCTGGCATTCAATATGACTGCATAATCTACATTGTTTACAGTAACTATTACAACACCGCTTAAAGCCAGATCATCATTTCCGTGTACACTTACATTTACTTGAGCAATAGTGCCGTATGGATAGTCTCCGCCAATAACAACAAGGCTAGCGTTAGTAGCCCTATCAACCCTTACAGTACCATAAGCAAGAGTAGTATTGTAATTAGGGTTTGTAAATACTACTTCAGAGACATAATTTCCAGCAAGTAAAGCAGTGAAGTCTTCATAAGCCACACCATTTGTAACAGTTACAGGTTTGGAAGTACCGTTTACAGTAATATTAGCAGAACCGTTAATCACTTGACCTGTAGTGTCTTTAACTGTAATGTTTACACGAGCAGCATCTCCATAATTAATAGTGACATTTTCAACTGCAATGACAACAGCAGCAGGACTTACAACAAACTCGCCAGTGATTGTCTTAGTGGTGTAATTAGCACAGCCACTGTATACAATTTCAATAGTGTAGGAGCCTGCATTAGGTTTTACAAGTTTCACTTCAAGTCCATCAGTGCCGATAATCAATACTTTAGTATCCACAATACCTGTACTGTTATTTACAGTTACAGTTAATGTGCCGCTTGCACCTTCAGGAACAGTGATTGCAATAGTTTCATCAGCGCCATAAACAATGTCAGGACTGTCTTCACTAATTGCAGGATCAACCGGACTTACAACAAATCCGCCAGTGATTGTTTTGGTTTCATAATTAGTATCGCCGGAGTAGACAAGTTCAACTGTGTATTCTCCACCCTCAGGTTTGGACTTGCTTACAGTGAAAGTCTTGTCCTCTTCGCTAAGAGTCGCAATAGTGATTGTTTCTCCTACTTGAGTTCCATTTACCTTAACAATGATTGTACCTGTAGCGTCACCGGCAATGGTAACTGTGATTTCCTCATCAGCGCCATAAACAATGTCAGGACTGACTTCACTCATAACTACTTCAGCCTTAGTCACTGCAAAGGCACCTGTAATGGTCTTGGCATTATAATTGTTGTCACCGGAGTAGATTACAGTAATATTGTGTTGAACATCTACAACAGGCTTGACCATAACAAATACAAGGTCGCTTACACTATGGTTTCCAATTTCCACCTCATCAACTAAAACCTTAATGGTTCCGGTAGGATCAAGCACGCCTTCAATACCATCAATGCTTACAGTAATGGTCTCATCCGCACCATAAACAATTGTAGCTGCACTGGATTGAGTTAATGTCACTTCATTGCGGGCAACAGCAAATTCGCCGCTTACAGACTTATTGGTGTAATTGCCGTCTCCACTATAGAATGCAGTGAATTCATAGTTTCCAGCTAAAGGAGCTGTAATGTTAAATACAGCTTGATGGTTTTCATCAATGCCTATAGGAGTGTAATAAGAACCGTTTACAACAAGATAAACTGTACCGGTAGCATCATTAGGAAGAGTGATAGTAATAGTCTCATTCTCACTGTAATCAATGTTAGGACTGACTTCACTCATTTCAAATGTGTCGTTTTTACTTACAGCAAACTCGCCAGTGATTGTTTTGGTATTATAATTATTGTCACCAGAGTAAGTTACAGTAATATTGTGTCTTGAATCTACACCAGGTTTTGAAACTGTAAATATAAGTTCCCTATCTCCTGCAATAGCTTCAGTAATGGTGACAGGGTCTAAATCAACTCCATCAACAGTTACTGTAACTTTACCTGTAGCGCCGCCTGAAATGCTTACATTAATCTTCTCATCATTTCCATATACAATGTCTGGAGAGACTTCGCTTAATTGAACATTAATCAAGGTCACTTCAAACTCTGCTGAAGCATTACTGTCAAGATAGTTGTGATCATCTGTGTAGTTTAGGCTTACTGTGTAATTGCCTACATCCAAACCACTTACTTGATAGATATATTCGCTGGTTTCATTAAATGGATCAATCACTTCAGAGCGGATTATTTCATCACTGCTTGCGTTTCTAATAGTTATGTTAAGTTTACCGCTTGCATTATAGTTATTCAAGCTAATTGTAATGTTTTCCATTGCAAGATATTCAATTGTTTCAGCACTGACAGCTATTGAAGATGCAGATTTATATACATTGAATGTTCTTGTAGTCTCTACAACACCATAGTTAGGGTCATTAGGAGTACATGTAATGTTTATTCTATAACCATTTGCAACTTCAAGATATGGTCTGTCTCCACCTTGGATTACAAAGCTGGCCTTACCTGATTCAATAGCAGCAGATTTAGTATAATCTCCAAATACAATTGAAACTGTACCAGAGTCAACACCTTCTACATATACAACAAGATTTTGCTCATCATGATAATATGTATCATTTAAATCAATTCTAAGTGTAAGATCTGTTGGGCTAACCTTAAATGTGCCACTGATGGAACTTGCATTATAGTTAGTATCTCCACTGTATGAAGCATTTACCTCATATTCTCCAGCGCCAAGTCCTTCAATAGTGAAACTTGCAACTCCATCTGCACCAATTTCCTTACTCATTTCATAGACAGTGCCATTAACCTTAATGCTTACAAACATGCTAGGTTTTTCTGCACCTGCTACATCAACACCACTTACAGTTACATTAATATATTCATTAGCACCATATGTGATGTTTTCAAGTTCAATAGCCATTGCAGGAACTGTTTTGTTAATGTGGAATGGCTCATTAGCAGCAATGGAACGATATCTCACATCACCATTATAGCTAGCAAATACTCTGTAATTGCTTGCATTCAAGATTCCTAAATCAAAGCTGACTGCACCATCTGTTAAGTCTTTAGTTTGTGTAATTATTTCAGTGCCGATATCTACATTAATTGTTACATTACCTGTAGGGTTTACACCGCCTTCAACAGGAAGGACAGTAACCCTGATGATTTCATTATTACCATAGGTCAGATTGGAAGGAACAATATTAATTCCTGCAGGATTTGCTTGAGATACAACAAACTCAACTGGCAAATTATTCATATCATCATAGTTTGGATCTCCGCTATAACTAGCAGTCACATAATAATTTGCAACATTTAATCCTTCAAATACAATTTGACCATGTCCGCCAGTCATGTTTACAGATTTTGTTACTTCGCCAATTTTAATTGTAATGTTACCGCTTACATCACTGTTAGGAATTGTAATGTCAATGACTTCCTCAGCACCGTAAGTAATGTTTATTGGACTAATGATAATTGTTGGAGCAATCTTATAAACTTCAAAGTCTGCAGAAAGCTCTTTATCATTATAGTTATCATCATCTACATAATGAGCAACAACGGTATAATTCTTGATTGCCAATCCTTCAATTGTAAATTCTGCAATACCGTTAACTAAAGCCACTTTGCTGCTTGTGTAGACTGTTGTTTCACTATCATTAATCACAAGATATACATTACCGCTTGCGTTTTTATCTCCTACAGTTACAGTAATGATTTCATTTGTACCGAAACTAATATTTGTAGGGCTTACAGTCATATCAGCAATATCTGCCTTGTTTACCATGAAGTAAGCAAGTTCACTGCTTGCATTATAATCATTGTTACCATTGAATGTAGCGTTTACAACATACTTTGTGTCCTTGTATACAAGACCGCTTGCATTAAATCTTGCAACACCATTTGAAACCGGAATTGTTTGATTTATCTTTGTACCTTCAATAAAGAGGGTTACAAATCCGGAATCAATAAGAATTCCATTTTTACCATATACGGTAACATTGATTAACTCATCATCACCGTATTGAATATCATTTACTTCAATTACTATATTTGATACTGCCTTATCAACAATAAATGGATTTTTAACCTCTGTTTGCTCGAAGTGCTCATCTCCAGTATAGTTTGCAAATACGAAGTATCTGCCTGCAGGCAATGTCACATTAGTATAACTTAAGTCAAAGGTTAAGTTACGGATATCGCCATCAACACTAGCTTCACTAAGGTTTTTAGTGAAAGTGTAAGTATCGGCAGCTGTTGAAAGGGTAATTGTTACATTTCCTGTAGCATCATGAGGTGTGATTACACTTACATATTCTGTGTCAGTAAAGTTAATGTCTATAGGTTCAACACTCATGAAACTTACAACAAACTCATATTCATCTGTACTGTTTTCATAGTTAGGGTCACCATAATACTCAACTGTAACATTATAAAGACCTAAAGGCAAGTTCTCAAATATAGAGCTTACACCATGGATATCGGTTTGTGTAAAGTCAGCAATTACTGTACTGTTAACAATTTCATTGCTACTGTTTCTAATTGTAATGTTTACATTACCGTGGACCTTAGGATCGGTAAGAACAACGCTGATTGTCTCATCTTGACTGATTCTAATGTCACGTCCATATACCTCTACATTGGAAACCGCTTTTGATACATTAAATGAACTGCTTACATTCTTATTTGAGTAGTTTCCAGAACTTATGAAATTAGCTTGAACAAGATAATTGTCTTTTGCATTCAAATCACTTAAAACAAATATTGCACGACCATTTTCAAGAGTTTGGGTATCTTTAAGTACAGTATCAAGATAGAGTTCAATGCTTCCTGTAGCATCATCTGCAACATAGACTTCTATAGTTTCATCATCACAGAATGTAATGTCGGATGCAGATACAGCCATGCCTTCAGGTTGAGCAGGCAATACCTTAAAGCTTCCATCAATTTGCTTAATTACATAATTTATATCTCCAGAGTATACAATGGAAATATTATGTTTATCGTCTGCAGAAGGTTTAATGATTGTAAAGCTTAACTCATCCAATCCAATTGTCCTATTTCCTAAGAGCTGCTCATCAAGGTATAATTTAAAGTTACCTGTAAGGTCTGATTCGACATCATTGATTGTAATTATTAAATTATTACCATAATATATTTCAGCATCATAAGAAGCAGTCCATCCGGAATTGATTTTAGATACATTAAAGCTTCCGTTAATGGTTTTGGAATTATAGTTATTGTCACCATTATAGATAGCTGAGAAATTATATTCGCCAGCATTCGGTTTGACAATTGTGAATACTGCCTTATTGTCTGTGATTGTAACCGGATCATAGTATGTGCCGTTAACAACAAGGGATACAGTTCCGCTTACTGTATCATCAAAGCTGTTAATGGTAATTATTTCATTATTTCCATACTCAATGTTGGAACTGGATTCACTAATGCTGGTATCAATCTTGTGAATAATGAAGTATGCAGAATTACTGCTATTATTATAGTTCAAATCATTGAAATATTCAACATTTACCCTATATGTGCCAGCATCAATTACATCATTATAGCTCAATTCTTTAGTGCCGGTTGCCATATCGACAGTATCTGTTTTCACTACAGAGCCGTTATTAGCATTGATTATTTGAACTAAAACACTGCCGCTTGCATTCACTGCGCTTAAGTTTAATGTAAACTTAAGTTCTTCTTTATAATTGAAGTTTGTAGTGTTTACAGCAATATCAGAAACTGCCTTAGAGACATTGAAGCTAGTATTGTATTCTTTTGGATTGTAATTTGAATCTCCATTATATGTAACGCTTACATTATACTCGCCAGCTTGGAGATAGTTTGAATCACCATTTGGAATAGTTAAACTTGCTCTTCCGCCACTCAATGCAATTGGCTCTCCATACGGTACATCATTAAGTTTAATTGTAACAGTTCCGATAGCATCATCAGCAACAAATAGGCTAATGGTTTCAGGGTTTCTATATATAATGTTTTGAGCTGAAACCACCATTGATGAGACATCAGCAAGATCTACCTTAAAGGTCGCAGTAACTGTCTTAGTAATATAAATATCATCACCGGAGTAGATAACAGTTACATTGTGCTCTGGGTCAGCTGAAGGTTTGACCTTGATAAATATAAGATTGCTCATACTGTGGTTACCGATTTCCTCACCATCAACTAAAACCTTAATGGTTCCAGTAGGGGCAGGAGCGCCTTGAACACCGGCAATGCTTACAGCAATGTTTTCATCCGCACCATATATAATGTCTTCAGTTGTTACATTAAGATCAAATGAACTGATTGGAGTAACTTTCATGGTTACTTCAAATGCAACAGTTGTTTCGTTAGCGTTGAAGTTATTGTCACCACTGTATGTTACATTAATTTCACTGTATTCTCCAATAGGAAGGGAGGTAACATTAACTACAGCAAGTCCATTTGCACCAACATCAGCATAATATGGTTCAAAACCATTAACAACAACTTTTACTCTGCCTGTTGCACTGCTATTCAATTGAACATTTATTACTTGATCTGCCATATATTCTGCACTTTCAGGATTAGCTATAGCACTGATTGTAGTGTTGGCCTTTTCTACAGTAAAGCTAGTTTCATTAAATGTAGATTTAAAGTATTCATTTCCATTATAGATTGCAGTAATATCATAAGTACCTGGAGACAATTCAGAGATTTCATCTTCCGCTTGAGAACTGCTGTTAAGAGTCTTTTCCCTTCTACCATTCAAGATAAATGTTACTGTACCGTTTGCACCAGGAACACTTGCAATGGCAGTGGCAGTTTGTCCATAAACAATATCTTCAACGCTTATTGAAAGGTCCACTTCACGTAAGTTTACAATGAATGTAGTTCTATTGTTTGCAGCTGTGTGATGCTCATCCCCTTCAAATACAGCACTTACCTCATATGTATATGCAGGAAGGTCATGTAATGTTAATGTTGCAGTATTGTTCTGAATTTGAACCGGATCATATGTGGTTCCGTTTACAGTGAATGTTACATTACCTGCAAACACAAAGGGTTCATTTGGACTTAATGTAGCTGTTATATCAACCTGTTGACCTTCATTGGTCTTTTCAACATTAATATTTAATGTAGTCTCAGCAGTTACATATAACAAACCAGTCTTGACTTCGTTTTTCTTCAATCCGCCTTCTGTTGCACTGACTACATATAAACCTTGATTAGTTTCCAAAAGGGTTCCATAGTTCATTTTGCCCACATAAGTTGAATCAACATAAGTATGGCCTCCATTGATTACATCAAACTTAAATGAATTTGGAACAACAATTGTATTGTTATTGTCATCCTTAATGGATGCATTCAATACAACGCTTTCACCTTG
Organism: uncultured Methanobrevibacter sp.; assembly: GCF_937906425.1. GTDB lineage: Archaea > Methanobacteriota > Methanobacteria > Methanobacteriales > Methanobacteriaceae > Methanobrevibacter. The sequence goes on from NZ_CALCYR010000174.1 coordinate 15,621, forward strand.
CATTACAGTTACTGAACTGTTGTCCAATACAACTGTGTAGGTTTGTGTTTCAATGCTTCCAAGATTTATTATGACATTATCAAATGTATTTTTATCTAACCATAAGCTACCTTCATTGTATACAGTGTAATCACCGGTTTCAGTTTCAGTAGCATTGTTTCTTGTAAGGTAAACACTGGTATCAGGACTGATTACAATAGGATTCTTAGCGCTTAAGTTAGAGTCAACTAAACTTGAGTTACCTCCGTCAAAGAGGATTGCAGTTGCATTATCGTTTAGGGAACTTAAGTTCTTAAGTTCAGCATTAGTAATTGTAATGTTGCCATTTGCATAGATTGCACCAGCTCTACCATAATTTACATTGGATCTATCAATTATTATATTATCCACATTAGCGCTGCTTTCATTAAGGAGGATTGCACCAGCCAAGAGGTTTGCGCTTGAATTTGAAATATTGGTATTGTTGATTGTAATATTTGAGGAATTTGTCCAAGTGATTGAACCTCCATATCTGTCTGAAAGACTGTCACTAATGTTTATATTATCCATTATTGTGTTATTTGCATTGTTTGCAGCAATTGAACCACCGGAAACAATTGCAGAGTTCTTAGTGAAGTTTGAATCTGTGATGTTTAATCCATTTGAATTATCGAGATAGATTGCACCACCATCACCATAGGAATTACCTTGAACATATGCACCAACAGTATTTGATGTGAAGCTTGAATTTACAATGCTACCATTGGTATTGTTTTCAATCATGATTGCTCCACCATATTCAAGAGCTATGTTTGATTCGAAAGTGGAATTTGCAATAATACCCTTAGCACCATCTCTCCAGTGGATAGCTCCACCATTGCTTGCAGTGTTAGTCTTGAATGTGGTATTTGTGATTGTATCATTTTCAGTACCCAACCATACAATAGCTCCACCGTTTACGCCAGCAGAGTTATCAGTGAATGTTACATTATAGATTAAACTTGACTCACCAGCAAGTCCAATAGCACCACCATCTTCTGTTGCACTGTTATTTGTAAAGTTGGAATTGGATATTGTTCCATTTTTACCTACCCAGTGAAGTGCACCATCATCTCTTGCAGTGTTGTTTTCAAATATGGAAAGATCTACCTTGAAATCATCACCATCACTTACATATATTGCACCACCATGGTCTGCACTGTTGTATGTGAAATTGGAATTCAGGATTTCCACATCATCAATTCCTTCAGCAAATATTGCACCACCATTTTCACTGGCTGAGTTGTGGTCAAAGACAATTCCATTAATAATAGCATTATCTGCACGTTCACCTACATAGATTGCACCACCGCTCTTAGCATGGTTATAATCAAATCTGGAATTGTTCAATTCACCAACACTTGCATTCCAATATATAGCACCACCTAATTCTGCAGCAGTGTTGTTTGTAAAGTTTGAATTAATAATAGCTGTACCAGTATCGTTTACTGCAATAGCACCACCGGAATATAAAGCGCTGTTGTTTTCAAAGGTGTCATTTTCAATTCTTGCACCGTTTCCTGTCAATAGAATAGCTCCGGCATAACCTCCTTGACGGGTTTCAATACCTAAATCCATAGCCTTATTGTTTGTAAAGCTACAGTTTATAAGGGAGTCGTTTTCACCATTGAAGAATACTGCACCACCTGCACGCTTAGCGACATTATTGTCAAAAGTACAGTTGAAGTAAGTAGTGTTGTTTCCTAAAACAACTGTAGCTCCTCCTCTACCAGCACCTTCTCCTCTTGTACCTAAAGCAGTGTTATTGATAAAGCTAGTGTTTGTAATGTTTCCGTTGCTTCCTTGGAATCCTACTGCACCAGCATTTCCACTGGCTGTGTTGTTGATGAAATTGGAATCATGGATTTCACCATACATTGATCCTTGAGCGAAACAGATAGCACCAGCATTGAATCCTGCAATATTGTTTGTAAAGTTGGAAGAGAGGACCTTACCATAGTAACTTCCTTCGAAACAGATTGCACTTGCATTGTTTCCAGCATAGTTAGAATCGAAACTTGAGTCTTTGACTGTGGTATAGTTACCTTCTACAAATGCAGCTCCACCTCTGGCTTGACTTTCTCCATTATCAAGAACACCTAAAGCAGAGTTGTTTATGAATGTGGAAGATTCGATTGTACCGTTTAAACCATTCCAGAAGATTCCTCCACCATTTCCGTCTTTAGCTGTGTTGTTAATAAATGTGGAATTAGCAACTAAACCATTATGAGCACCTTCATACCAATCAATAGCACCACCATTTGTACCGGCAGTGTTATTTGTGAAATTACAGTTGTTTACTGTAGTGTTTAAACATTCTCCGTCCTCGGTAGCCTTTTGAACATATATAGCTCCACCACGACGAACAGCATCGTTGAATGAGAAAGTTGAATTTTCAACCAAACCGTAGGAACCGGTCCAAATGACAGCACCACCGTCACCACCGTCTTCAATGGTTCCATTGACTAAACCATGAGCGTCATTGTTGTTGAAAGTGGAGTTAATGATTGAACCGTATTCACCATTCCAGTAGATAGCACCACCGCTGCGGTTAGCTGTGTTGTTTTCAAATACAGAATTAGATACAGAACCGTTAACAGCACCTTCATACCAATCAATAGCACCACCATTGGTACCGGCAGTGTTATTTATAAAGGTACAGTTGTTTACAGCAGTATCATTACATACTTCTTCATTTGTAGCCTTTTGAAGATATATAGCTCCACCACGACGAGCAGCATCGTTGAATGAAAATGTTGAATATTCAATTATACCATAGGAACCGGTCCAGATAACAGCACCACCGTCACCACCGTCTACAATGGTTCCATTGACTAAACCATGAGCATCATTGTTTGTAAATGTAGTATTTGAAATGGTACCGTTTAAACCGTTCCAGTAAACAGCTCCACCACTGCGGTTAGCTGTATTGTTTTCAAATGTTGAGTTTGCAAGGACACCATAGTGAGCACCTTCGAACCAGTCGATTGCTCCTCCATTGGTACCTGCTGTGTTGTTTGTAAAGGTACAGTTGTTTACAGTAGTGTTTAAACATTCTGTGGCATCATTAGCCTTTTGAAGATATATAGCTCCACCACGACGAACAGCATCGTTGAGGGAGAAAGTTGAATTTTCAATTAAACCGTAGGAACCGGTCCAAATGACAGCACCACCGTCACCGCCTTTATCCCTATCTGTTTCGTTAACTAAACCAAAAGCGTCATTGTTTATAAATTCAGAGTTTGCAATTGTACCGTTTTCACCATTCCAGTAGATAGCTCCACCACTGCGGTTAGCATAGTTGTCAATAAAGCTGGAATTAGCAACTAAACCATTATGAGCACCTTCATACCAGTCAATAGCACCACCATTGGTACCTGCTGTGTTGAAGATAAAGCTTGAATTGATTACAGAAGTGTTTTCACAAGCACTTTCATCACTAAGCTTTTGCAGATAGATAGCTCCACCACGGTGAACAGCGTCATTGTCATTAAATGTACAGAACTCGATAGTACCTTCAGAACCGGTCCAGATGACAGCACCACCGTCACCACCGAAACCTATGGATCCTATTTCAACCTCACCTAAAGCTGTGTTGTTTATGAAGTCAGTGTGTGAGATTGTACCGTTATGACCTGTCCAGTAGATAGCACCACCGCTTCTGGTAGCATTGTTGTTTTCAAAGTATGAATTATTTACAAGACCGTCTCCTGCTCCTTCATACCAGTAGATAGCTCCACCATCGGATCCTGCAATGTTATCCATGAATGTAAGATTATTAAAGCTTGCATTTGTAGAGTTTCTAAGGAAGAGTGCTCCTCCACGACCACCGGATTTAAGAGTAGCATTATAAATAGCCTTGTTGTTTATGAAAATGGAATCGGTAAGGTTTGCAGTGTCTCCATGCCATACAATAGCACCACCATCACCACCGATCTTTTCTTCAAACTGGTCTATACGGACTTCACCTGTTGCAGTGTTATTGGTAAAGTTGGACAAATGAATAGTACCGTTATGACCTACCCAGTAGACTGCACCTGCACTGCGCTTAGCAGTGTTGTTTATGAAAAGGGAATTATCAATAGTACCGTTTTCAGCTCCGTCAAAGAACTCAACTGCTCCACCAAGGTTACCTGCAGAGTTGTTGATAAATACATCATCAGCCAATACACAGTTTTTAGCCTCTCTCAAGAATACAGCTCCACCACGACCACCAGTGGAATTGTTTCCGTAACCTAATGTGTCATTGAATACAGCCTCATTAAATGTGAATGTACAGTTGGTAATATTACCTGCAGTACCTCTCCAAAGAATAGCACCACCGTCACCACCTGTATATTCATTATATACAGAGTATTGTATAAGGTTTAAAGCCTTGTTATAGCTGAATGTGGAATTGTATACAGTACCGTTTTCACCAGCCCAGTGAATAGCTCCACCACTACGGTTAGCAGTGTTATTGAGGAAGTTGGAATCACCGATTGTACCATTGTCTGCACCAGCAAACCAGTAGATAGCACCACCGTCAGCACCAGCAAAGTTATCGGTAAAGTTAGAACCTATGAAGTGAGAATTGGAACTGTTTCTAATGAATACAGCACCACCACGACCACCAGTATCATTAAACTGATTACCGGAATAGTCAGAAATAGCGGTGTTGTTGATAAAGTTACAGTTAGTAATGTTAGCTACATTACCGTGCCATGCAATAGCACCACCATTACCACCGGAAATGTTTCCTTCTTCACTGGTAAACATTAAGATACGTACAGCACCTACAGCAGTGTTATTGATAAACTGGGAATTAGCTACAGTACCGTTGGTACCTAACCAGTAGATAGCACCACCTGAACAGTTAGCAGTGTTGTTTATGAATACAGAATTGTTAAGGAAACCGTCTTTAGCTCCTTCATAGAACTCAATAGCACCACCAAGGTTACCTGCAGTGTTGTTTATGAATACATTATCTGACAAGGTACAATCAATAGCCTGTCTCAGGAATATAGCACCACCACGACCACCTGTATTGTTGCTTGCACAAGTGCTGTTATATATAGCTTCGTTGAATTCAAATGTACAGTTTGTAATGCTTCCTCCAGTATCTCTCCAGAGAAGAGCACCACCGTCACCACCGGTAAGCTCTTCATAAACTTGATATTGAACAATGTTTAAAGCCTTGTTATATCTGAATGTGGAATTGGAAATAACTCCATCTGCACCAGCCCAGTGAATAGCTCCACCACTACGGTTAGCAGTGTTGTTTTCAAAGTATGAATTATTCAAGGCACCATTGTTAGCACCATCAAACCAGTAGATCGCACCACCGTCAGCACCGGCAGTGTTGTTGATAAAGTTGGAACCTATGAACTCGGAATCGGAACTGTTTCTAATGAATACAGCACCACCACGACCACCAGTATCATTAAATCTATTCATTACACTCTCTGAATAGTCAGCAATAGCTGTGTTTAAGGTAAAGTTACAGTTAGTGATTGTCGCATCATTACCGTGCCATGCAATAGCACCACCATTACCACCTGAAATGTTTCCATCTTCGGTTTCAAACATTAAGATACGTAATGAACCTACAGCAGTGTTGTTGAGGAAGTTGGAATTGGATACAGTACCGTTGGTACCTAACCAGTAGATAGCACCACCTGAACAGTTAGCAGTGTTGTTTATAAATTCAGAACGATCCAAGACAACATTCTTAGCTCCTTCATAGAACTCAATAGCACCACCAAGATTGCCTGCAGTGTTATTATAAAATTTATTATCGGTTAAGGTACAGTTTTCAGCCATTCTTAAGAATACAGCACCACCACGACCACCAGTTGAAGGGTCTAGAGCGTTTTCATTATATACAGCAGTGTTTGAAATGAATGTACAGTTTGTAATGTTACCTCCAGTATCTCTCCAGAGAACAGCACCACCGTCACCACCGCTTACCTCATCATAAACTTGATATTGAACACGGTTTAAAGCGGAGTTGTTTATGAATACTGTATTGGAAATAACACCATCTGCACCAGCCCAATGGATAGCTCCACCACTACGGTTAGCACTGTTATTTATAAACTTGGAATCTGATACAACACCAAAGTCAGCACCATCATACCAATAGATAGCACCACCGCCAGCTCCGGCAGTGTTGTTTATAAAGTTGGAAGATAAGAAACTGGAATTGGAACTGTTTCTAATGAATACAGCACCACCACGACCACCTTTATCATCAAATCCTGAATTTGCATTATATACAGCAGTGTTGAATGTAAAGTTACACTTAGTGATGGTTGCATTATCACCGTGCCATGCAATAGCACCACCGTTACCACCGGTAATGTTATTTGCCTCGAATGTATTTGTGTGAACCTTACCGCTTGCAGTGTTGTTTTCAAATACTGAATTTGATACTGTACCATGCATTCCTAACCAGTACATTGCTCCTCCGGAACTTCCAGCTGTGTTGTTTATGAATGTTGCATTGTTCACAATACCATATCTTGCACCGGTATAGAACTCGACAGCTCCTCCAAGGTTGCCTGCAGTGTTGTCGATGAAGATGTCATCCTCAAGGACGCAATAGAAAGCCTCTCTCAGGAAGACCGCTCCTCCACGACCGCCTGTATTGTTGCTTGCGCAAGTGCTGTTGTGGACAGCCTCGTTTGAAATGAAGGTACAGTTTGTAATGTTTCCGCGAGTACCTCTCCAGAGGATAGCACCACCGTCACCACCGGTTTCTTCTACATATACTACATATTGAACAAGGTTTTTTGCAGTGTTGTTTATGAATGTTGAATTGTAGACTGTACCGTTTTCACCAGCCCAGTGAATAGCTCCTCCGCTACGGCCAGCTGTGTTGTTTTCAAACCATGAATTTTGGATGGTACCGTTGTTGGCATCACCATACCAGTAGATCGCACCTGCATCACCTTCAGCAGTGTTGTTGATAAAGTTGGAAGTACATATTTGGGTATTGGAACTGTTTAAGAGAATGATTGCTCCTCCACGTCCGCTGTTATCAAATGTTGCATTGCGGACTGCAGTGTTGTTTGTAAAGTTACAGTTGGTGATTGTTGCATAGTCTCCAATCCATCCTATAGCACCACCGTCACCACCGGACTTGTCACCGTCAATAAGATTGGAAACTTGACCTAGAGCCCTGTTGTTTTTAAAGATTGTGTTTGAAATTGTAAGATAATCCTCTTCACCATAGATAGCTCCAGCTGAACCGTATGAAGTGTGGTTTTCAAATACACAATCCTCTATTATCAAGTTTGCACCTTCACAGTAGATTGCTCCTCCAAGGTTGTCTTCGTTGAATCCATCTGATCTGTGTGTGTAGTTTGTTACACCGTTTACAAAAGTAATGTTTCTCAATACAACATTGTCTGCAGTAATATTGAATATTCTTGAAAAGTGCAATGCGTCAAGAGTGAAACCGTTACCGTTAATGATAAGTGTGGCGTTTATGTACATCTGACCGTCGTCATTGTAATAATCATCCTGAGTGCTGTCATATGTGTATGTGTATGAACGTGTCAGGTTAAGTTCAGTACGTCCACGGGAAATTGCAGCATCAATTAAACCTTGAAGAACTGTAAAGTTTCCTCTTGGATCAAATACTTCAAATGTTGTGTTGAACTGTTTGTAGAGGTATCGATCTTCAGAGAATCCGAATATTACAGTGAAATTTCCTTCCCTCTCGCTTGCAAGGATAAATGAAATGACGCCGTCTACAAAATCATTGTCTCCAGTAGGAACTGAATCGGTAGGATATGTGTAAGTACGGTATTCATCTGTGAAGTTGTATTTGTATGTAACCTTACCGTTTCTACTTTTTGTAGCATCAGAAGGAGCATATACAGTAATTGTACCTGTGAAACCCTTGATAGCAAGTTCCCAATCGATGTCGTAATCGTCATTGTCAAGGAAATAGGATTCTACAATAAATTCTCTGTCACCGAGTTTACCTGTAACCTTCTCTGTGGAATTTCTTTCAATACCGTCTCCCTTGAACAAGTCATAATCAACATATGCGGTAGTGGTATCTATTAGAACATAAGCTCCACCACCATTGTAGGAAGCAATATTTTCTTTGAATGTTGAATTGGCAATCTGGGTAACTCTTCCATCGTTGAGGTAGGCTCCTCCACCATTTTGAGCTGTGTTGTTTTCAAGGGTACAGTTTGTAATTGTGTTTGAATTGTCTGCACCTCTGCCGCTGTCATAGATAGCACCACCATTTGTACCTGCACTGTTGTTTAGGAAATTACAGTTTTTGACATTTTGCTGGTTTGAGTCAAGGTACAATGCACCTCCAACACCTGATTTTGCACTGTTGTTAGTGAAGTTACAGTTGTCTACGATACCGTTGTCACTGTTAAACCATACTGCACCTGCGGAAACAGTAGCTGTGTTGTTTGTGAAAACAGTGTTTGTGAGATTTGCCTTAGCCGCATTGTAAAGGTCAATTGCACCTCCGTTGTTTGCGCTGTTGTTTATATAGTTTTGCTTGTCTATGATTATGCCTTCACCGCCATACCAGTACAGACCTCCTCCATACCCGGCTGAGTTGGCTGTGAAGTTCATGTTTGTGAGGTTTATGTTTGAAGCGGTTCCAGATATTGCACCTCCGCTGCCGTATGCAGAATTGTTTGTAAATAATAAATTATAGAATTTGGAAAAGTCATTAGATGAACCTGAACCGATTGACAATGCTCCACCGTCTCCTGTAGTAGCCTTGTTATCTGTAAAGTTTATATTGTAAACATTTAAATCATTACCTGAAACATATAATGCACCTGCACTGCCACCAGTGTTATTGTAGAATCTTAAATCATAAATTTTTCCCTCAACAAGCCATGGCACGTAAGCTGCACCGCCTGATAATGCTGCGCTGTTGTTTGTAAAGTTACAGTTTGTAATAAGCCAATTCTTATAAAGGTTGTTTAAGTTCTCGTAGTTGTTACTAAAGAGACTTGTTGCAATAGCTCCACCAGACCTTCCAGCAGAGTTATTGTAGAATTTGATGTTTTGGAAACTTAGATTAGCATCTCCGGCAGCATGATAGAAGTAGAATGCACCACCATACCTTGCAGCATAGTTGTCTGTAAAGTTACAGTCCCTAATGTCTATGTCATAACAGTAGTCCAAGAGAATAGCACCATTTGCGGAAGCATTGTTTCCTTCAAACTTACAGTATCTGAATATTATGCCGTTTCCTCTGTTAATACCGACTGCACTTCCACCATATGAATCTGAAAGTGTGGAATTGTTTTTTGTAAAATTACAGTATAATATTTGAACATCAGTGTAGGAATTAGCCAGTTGTGCTGAATATAAATGGATTGCTCCACCTGAACCTGCATAGTTGCTGTCGAAATTATTGTTTGTTATTCTGATGGTTTCTCCATTCCTTGCAAAATAAATGGATCCTCCTTCATTATCCGCATTATTTCCAGTGAAGTTGGAATTAGTTACAGTGATTGTTTTAGCATTTTGACCAAAGGATAATGCTCCACCGGTTGATCCTGAGTTATCAGTAAATTTACAGGAGTTGATTTGAATATTTTCAGGCTCATTGATTGCATAAACAGCACCACCGCTGGTAATAGCTTCATTTGATGTGAAGTTACAATTTGTAATTACCTCATTGGCGACTCCATAACCTAAAAAGATACCTGCACCATTATTAGCTTGATTATCTTCAAATATATTATTGGTGAATGAAGTTCCATTTGCATTCCAGTAGATGGCTCCTCCATTGGAAACACCAGTATTGTTGATGAATTTGGAATTAGTAATCCTTGAAGAATCACTTGCACTATATGGTGCATATAATGCGCCTCCAAAGTATGCGGAATTGCTGTCAAATACACAATTGTCTACAACAGCCCTAGCTACAGTGTTAAATCTTATAGCTCCGCCTCTACCTTCATCATCTTCATCAGAACTTTCTGCCTTGTTGCCTGTGAAATTGGAATTTTGGATGTTTACCGGATTGTCAGTCTTATAAATCATGATTGCACCTACAACTTGTCCGGTATTATTATCAAAATTACAGGAATTTATTGAAATTGTGCCGAAACTTATGTAAAGAGCAGCCCTATTTGAAGCAACATTTCCAGTGAAATTACTGCCTGTAATTGTACAAGTTTGACCGTAGTTGGTATTAGAACCATATATTGCAGAACCATATGTACCAATATTTCCATCAAATCTACAGTTGCTTATGGACAAACCTACATATCTTTGTACATATATTGCTCCACCATAACTACTTGCAGTATTATTTGTGAAAGTACAATTGGAAAAAGTCCATGTTCTGTAAGTGTTACTAGAAGTACCATAAGCGCATACAGCCGCACCATTTCCAGAACATAAATTGTTTATAAACTGACAGTTGTTGAATGTCAGGGTACATCTGCTATCTGCATAAACAGCTCCGCCATCATTTTGACCAGTTCCAGCATTCCTAAAGATTATATTATTAAATGTAATAGTCCTTTGTCCAGTAATATAAAATATCTGTCCACGAGCATTAGCATCAAGAATATGATTATTACCATTTATAGTAAGATCTTTATTAATTGTAATCCTACTATAGTCTGCAGTGTTAGTGCCTACAGTGTAATCTTGTGTTAAAGATTTGGTATTTCCATTTTGGTTAATAAGTGTCTGCAAATTAGCAAGAGTATCACTTAACTTATTAGCCCCTAAATTGCTTTCAGATTTTGAACTCGCCTTTACAATCTCCTGTTCAGAATAACCCTTGTCCTCATTGAGCTCTCCTGAATCATTCTCTCCTATTAAATTACTTGAATCATCGATGGAGACATCCAGATCTTCATCTTGATTCTCTTCAACAGTCCTAGTATCCGCAATATCATTTGATACAGTATCCTTAACAATATTCGTGTCACTATTATTGTAATCTGAAATTATTGTATCGGATGACTGATCATCTATAGCTGATACAGCCCCTATTATTAAAAAGAATAATAGAATTAAAATGATTAAAAAATTCTTTTTGAATTTCATCATATCCCCTTTATCATATTTTTTTAAAAATACTTATCAGATTTTTTTTAAAAAGTTTATCAAATTTTTTTTAAAAAATACTTATCAGATTTTTTAAAAATATTTATCAAATTTTTTTTAAATATTTATCACTTTTATTTAAATAATCCACTTTTTTATTCTTAATGTGAGACAATAAAATAGGAAATATCAACTTAAAAAAATTAAATGTCATTATTTAGCTGAAATTTTCAAAACATTATAATACTTTATAATATATCGCTCGATAATAACTCAATAATCTTTTATTTCTAAAAAGCTTAATTCACATTAAAATTGAAAATTCAGCTAAAAAAGATTATGCCTATGAAACCCCTTTCAATATTGAACCAACATTAAACCTTAAAACTGTCTAGAAAAAAATCTTTTTTTTCAAACAAAAGCTTAAAACTGTCTAAAAAAATCTTCTTTTCAAACAATTTCCTCAATTACACATTTCAACACATATTTCATAAAGAATAAAATCTTTTCAAACAATTATTAAAAATGTAACTTAATATTATGAACTATCTAAAAAATTTTTTTTCAATTTATTTTTGTCGACTTAATATAAAAATTTCTTAAATGTATAATAGATACCAGAAATTAAAAAAAATTAATTTCCAACATTTTATCTAACTATCAAAGTTAGAACCTTATGTCACCAATGCGCTTAAGTTTCTCTTAAAAGTTAAATCTTTACAAATAACAAAGACTTTAAAAAGACTCCATAACTGTAAAAGATTAAATTAATACAAAGTTAAATCTTTACAATTATAAAAGTCAGCTAAAGAAATTAGATCTTTACTATGAAGGCCCAGTCATAACTTTATTAAAAACTTACTAGACCATTAAAAACAATCCAGAACTTAATAAAAAAAAATTACTAGACTATTAAAAACAATCCAGAACTTAATAAAAAAAATTACTAGACCATTAAAAACAATCCAGAATCTTATTAAAGATTTCCTAGACCATTAGAACTTTATAAATCGTTAAAGATTTAAACTTCCAATCAAACTTAAAACTTCACACCACACAGAAGTGTACATAAAGCATACATATAATATATAGTACTATAATAATTTATAAAGGTTTCCATTTTTTAAACAAAAATAAATAAAATCTAAAAAAGAGCAATCAGAAATAATAGCTGAAATTGTAAAAAGAAGAATTTTTATCCTTTAAAAAAATATACAGAGAAAAATAAATTTGTAAAAAAAATCATGCGCAAAAACTTAAAAAAACTATAAAAAAATTAAAAGATTCAAATGAATAAAATTCATTTTACTGTATACAAAAAAGCAAGATTAGTTTACAAAAATTATGGATTTTTTTTAAAAATTAGAATATTCGGATTGAACAAAATTATAGATTTTTAATCAACAAGGGGAAAATATAACCAAAATATTAATTAAGATTTTATAAAAATTTAGAAAATTAAATGAAAATTAAAGAAAAAATTAAATAAATTAAATAAAATTAAGAAAAAACTATAATTTTACTAACACCCCCTATATAAGATTTATAAAAAAGCATGATTTAATAAAAATTACAATCTAAAAGCAATATTCAAATAAAAGTATAAAATTCAAATTCATTAATAAAATTCAAAAAAATAATAAAAATTCAATAAAAATAACAAAATTCAAAAAAATAATAAAAATTCAATTTGAATAATAAAATTCAAATTCATTAACAAAATTCAAAAAACTTATAAAAATTTAATTTGATTAACAAAATTCAATTTAAACTGCAAAAGATTAATATATAATCAAAGATAAAGCAAAGGCAAGGATGGTGTGAGTCAAATGGAGCTAAAATTATGGAAAAGGAACTTTTCTCAAACTGGGCTTCCAATCCCAATATTGAAAACCTCTGCTTTAAAACATTGGATGGAAAACTAACAAATCTTATCTTTCACAGCAAAAGACTTAATGAAATGGATTATAAAAAAATACTTGAAAATTCCCTGGAACTGGAACTAAAACACAAACTAAAAGTAAAAACCATAGTCCTTTCAGTAGAAGAAGAGCATAATTTTACAAAAATAATGGATCATCATGACAAAAACAAACCCCATAAGATACAGGTAATATCAAGCCAAAGCATTGATGAGGAAATGGAACTTAAAAGAATAAAAAAACTGATAGTTAAAAAAAGACCAATAAGCAAAACAGATATAATTGCATTAATATTTTTACCTGTGATGAATTTATCAAAAGAAAAGGAACTTTTATTTGAAGGAGGAAGATTACTTACAAAAATTAAAGGACTTAAGGAAAATGAACTTGATGCAATATTAACACATCATATGACAAGGGCAATGGATTGTTTGGATTCAAATGAATTTAAGGAACTTTTAGAAGTTTATAAAAAAGGAAAAATTTCAATGGAAAGAATTCAAAGAATTTTAAAAGAAGTAAAAAGAATAATGAAAGAAGCAAATGAGTAAAAAAAGAAATTAAAAGAAGTAAAAAGAATAATGAAAGAAATAAATGGATAAAAAGAATTTTAAAAGAAGTAAAAAGATTAATGAAAGAAGCAAATGGGTAAAAAAGGGATTTAGATAAGGATTTAAAAAAAATAAAAAAAGAAATTTAAAAAATAATTGATTAAAAATATCAGAGATGAACTGAAAAAGTAAAAAAAGGATTTAAACTAATAATCAACCTTAATTCCCAAAATTTCTCTTTTAGGATTTAAACTAATAATCAACCTTAATTCCCAAAATTTCTCTTTTTCCACCATAAATGTCTCTTGCTATTTGAGCTGCTCCAATAGCTCCAGACTCACTTGAAATGATTTTAAAAAGATACTTGTCCTTGAAGTATTCATTTAACTTGGCCTCAAAGTCAACAGGTTCCTTCATAGATCCCATTGAACCTGTAAGTACGATTCCATCCACGGGATTCTTACTAACTGCAATAAGTCCTGCAATCTCCATTGCAACAGTCATAATCATGGAATCAATAGCTAAAACTGCTCTTTCATCCCCATTTTCATATGCATTAAGAAGGTCTTCCTTCATGAATGCAACCTTATTGTCAATGTTTGCAATCTTTACAGCTCCTGCATGGGAAAAACATTCATTTGCAGTTTTTCTTCCTTCATCAATGTCCCTAATCATTTCAAGATCCAACGGCCCATGAACAATGCCCATTGCACCGCAACATGCATCTATAGCTCCCTTTATCTTAGCATCCTCTATAAGAAGATCAACGCTGTTTGAACTGATATCAGCAACTATCATGTTTTCCCAATCTGTTTCAAGATATGCATTATATGCAATGCTTACCTTTTCAGGACTTGCATGATGGGAATATGCTGCCCTAAATAAGGGGTCAAGAAAATCACAATCCTTATGCAATCCAGGAATCATAAGACATGGAATATCAGTATTTTCTATTTCAGAATAAACTGAAGTGCCTCCACCAGTTACCTTGCCTGCACCATTTATGGATAATATTCCACGATTTTTAACCTTTTCCATAGGAAGAATGGTATTTATTCCATCTCCCATTGCATAGGTAACTATCATTAAATCAATATCACTTAAATCTACACGTTTTGATAATTCTTCAATGGCTGAAACTCTTCCAGCCTTACTGTCTTCACGAGAAATCTTAAAAACATCCAGAACTTTTTCATTATCCATTATTGCAAATGAAATTCCAGTAGTTCCATGATCCATTCCTACAAATACCATTTTTATCACTTAATAATATGAATTTTGATAAGAAAATAGAATAAATTAATTAAAATTAAATCAGAAAATTCAATAATTGAAAATTAAATCAAATAAACCCAATAATTAAAAATTAAATCAGAAAATTCAATAATTAAAAATCATTAAAGATTCACGATTTTTCGTGAATCTTTTTTTGCGTAAAATTTGTAATTTTGCCTTGATTTTTTTGAGTTTAGGGGTTATTATGTAAGCATAAGTGGTAGAAAGTGGTACTTGGTGTCATATATGTGGTACAAAGTGGTGGATTTCTATATTAACTAACGAAAGGGCGCCGGCTATGTTCATGGGAGAATATAACCATTCGTTAGATGCAAAGGGTAGAGTTATTGTTCCTGCTAAGTTCAGAGAGCAATTAGGAGATGTCTTCGTCATTTCTCAAGGTCTTGACGGATGTCTGTTTGTCTTCCCACGCAGCGAATGGACTAAATTCGAAGAAAAACTTAAAGAATTGCCTATGTCAGACAAGAACGCACGTAAGTTTGTACGTTTTTTCCTGGCCGGAGCATCAGAAACGGAAATTGATAAACAGGGCAGAATCCTGATTCCTCCAGTGTTAAGAGAATTCGCCGGTCTTACAAAGGATATTACTTTTGTCGGAGTCGGTGGCAGAGCAGAAATATGGAGTGCTGACAGATGGAACGAATCAACTTCGTTTGATGATATGGACGAAGTTGCACAGCATATGTCGGAACTTGGAATATAAGTTTTTCAAGAAAGGCTTTAAATGGAATTTGAACATATACCGGTTTTATATAACGAAACAATTAATGCTTTAAATGTAAAACCTGAAGGAATATATGCGGATGGTACCCTTGGCGGTGCAGGTCATGCCAGCGGTGTATGTAAGCTTCTTAATAAAGAAGGAAGATTCATAGGGTTTGATCAGGACGCTGAAGCAATTAAGACAGCCACACAAAGGCTTTCTGAATATAAGGAAAATACGAATATTGATATTGTTAAAAGCAATTACGTCAATATGCCTTCTGTTTTAAAGGAAATGGGTGTTGATAAGGTTGACGGAATCTTGCTTGATATAGGAGTTTCTTCTTACCAGCTTGATAATGGGGAAAGAGGCTTTTCTTATATGGAGGATGCAAAACTTGATATGAGAATGGATAAGGATAATCCTTTATCTGCCTATGAAGTTGTTAACACTTATACCAAAGAGGATTTGGCAAGAATAATAAGAAATTATGGCGAAGACAATTTCGCTAATAATATTGCAAAGCACATTGTGCAAAGGCGTAACGAAAAACCGATTGAAACAACCTTTGAACTTGCAGGGATTATCAAAGAAAGTATACCTGCAAAGATAAGGGCAACCGGTGGTAATCCGGCAAAGAGAACCTTCCAGGCAATAAGAATTGAGGTTAATAAAGAACTTGAAGTCTTGGAAAAGTCAATTGATGCAATGATTGATATGTTAAATCCGGGCGGAAGACTGGCTATCATCACGTTCCACTCATTAGAGGATCGTATTGTTAAGAACAAGTTTAAGGAAGCCGAAGATCCGTGTATTTGTCCAAAGACATTTCCGGTTTGCGTTTGCGGAAGAGTTCCTTTGGGAAAACAGATTACAAGGAAGCCGATTATCCCGTCAGAGGAAGAAATTTCAAACAATAAGAGAAGTAAAAGTTCTAAACTGAGGGTTTTTGAAAAGGCCTGATTTAAAAGGGAAGAAGAGAGGTCATTATGAGCAGAGTGAGGAAGAATAATTATAACAAAACAGCAAGAAAAGATACATATATTGAAGGAAATACCGTAAGAAAGTTTGATTTTGACTTTGAAGAGCTTGAAAACGAAGCGGCTTACGAAGAGGTTGAAAGAGAAAATTCGTATCGTCCGAGACGAAGAAGCCTTAGCATGAGCGGTGGCATGGCTATGTTACTTGCGCTTGTGTCTGCGGCAATCTTAAGCCTTTGTGTTGTTTACTTAAACAGAGAATTTGCAATCAGCCAAAAATCGGCACAGATTAATACTTTGAAAGCCGAGCTTGAGGATTTAAAGGCTGAAAACGAGGTATTAAATTACGATGTGAACAGCTATATGGATATTGAATATGTTTACACTTATGCAACGGAAGTTCTTGGCATGAGCGTTGCCACCGAAGACCAGATTGTTTTTTATGATGGCACAGACAAGGAATATTTGGTACAATACAAAGAGGTTCCGGAAGAGTAACGGAATTAATAAGATTAAAGGTAACAAAAAATGAGTAATAGATATACACCGGCAGACAAGGAAAGAACAAGCGACAATCAGTCAAAACGCATTAAGAGATACATGGCGAGGAAACTGATTATTGTATTCTTCCTTATTATGCTGGTGTTTGCTGTTTTATTCGGAAGAGTTGTTTATTTTAATTATACAAACGGAGATGCATATTCTAAGACGGTTCTCGATCAGCAAACATATTCAAGCACAACAATTCCATATAAAAGAGGAACTATTTTAGACAGAAACGGTAATGTTTTGGCACAAAGCATTATGGTCTATAATCTTGTTCTTGATCCTGCGGTTATGCTTTCCGATAATGATACATCAGATGATAACGATCATCCGTATTACGATGCTACAATTGAGGCTTTGGTAAACTGCTTCGGGTATGACGAAACAGAGCTTCGCGAAAAGATTGAATCTAATTCAAACAGCAGATACGTGGTTTATGAAAAGACACTTGAATACTACGATATTCAGGACTTTTTAACTGCAAAGGATGAAAATGCATATATTCAGGGCGTTTGGTTTGAAGAGGAATATGAAAGAAGATATCCTTATACAACGCTTGCCGCAACCGTTCTTGGTTTTGTTGATACGGACGGAAGTGCTTCTTACGGCCTTGAAGGCTATTACAATGATGTTTTAACGGGCGTAAACGGAAGAGAATACGGATACGTTGATGAAGACAATAATATGGAAAAGGTTGTAAAAGCTGCTGAAGACGGCTCAACTTTGGTTTCCACTTTGGATGTTTATATTCAGAGTATTGTTGAAAAATACATTGCTGAGTGGGACGAAATCTATGATGCCAAAAATATCGGCGTTATTATTTCAGACCCAAACACCAACGAAATTTATGCAATGGCAACCGATACGGTGTATGACCCAAATAATCCGAGGGATTTATCATATGCATATACCGAAGAGGAAATTGCAGAAATGAGCAACGCTGTAAAATATGCCGCAATCCTCGGAAATTGGAACAATTTCTGCGTTTATAACTCTTATGAACCGGGTTCGACTTATAAACCGATTGTAAGCGTTGCGGTTCTTGAAGAAAACATTATTGATGAGGATGTATATACTTATGAGTGCGATGGCTATAATGATGTTGGAATTTGGCATATCAAATGTAACGTTACAACCGGTCACGGCGTTTTGAATTTGCAGAGTGCGATTGCACTTTCCTGTAATGATTTCTTTATGGAGATGGGTGCGCTTCTTGGACCTGACAAGTTTCTGGAATATCAGCTTAAGTTTGGCTTTGGCCAATATACGGGCATTGACTTAAGTAATGAAAGATCATGTTCTAACCTTGTTTATTCAAGTGATACGCTTAATGAGGTTTCGCTTGCAATCAGTTCTTTCGGACAGGGATTTAATGTTACCATGATCCAAATGGCTTCTGCTTTTTCATCGATTATTAACGGCGGATATTATTACAAACCGCATGTTGTAAGCGAAATCATCAACAGTTCGGGCGGTGTTGAAGAGTATGTGGGAAGCGAAGTTGTTCGGATTACGTGTACACGGGAAACTTCTGATTATTTGAAGCAGGCGCTTTACCTTGGTGTTACTGAGGGTAGCGGTATTCCGGCGCAGATTACGGGATACAAGATTGGCGGTAAAACGGGTACAGCTCAGGTTAACGACAGAGAGTCGGAAAACTATGTTTACTCCTTCATTGGCTTTGTGGCTGATGAGGACGATAATCCTCTTATTCAGTGTTACGTTGTTGTTGACGAGTGCCAGACCGAAGAGGAAGAAACAGGTTCTTTTGTTGCATCAAGACTTTTTAAAGCTATTATGGAAGAGGTTTTACCGTATTTAAACATTTATCCTACAGAGATGGAGTGAGGTATTTGTGAAGGGCAGAGAAACCGGTAATGGGAATGTACGGCGTGTGCTTTGATGAAGAGATGGCGGGTAATTAATTTCGTTATATGATTGCTGATGATTTTTTCGCATGAAGCAGCAAAAATGGAATCCATTATGCAAAAAACTTGCAAAATAAACAGGTTTTCATTGACAAAAAGGCATAATCTGCTATAATATAATTGATTTTGCGAGAAACTCGTAAATGGAGGTGGAATTATGCTTTTGGAATTCAAAACCAGGAACTATAAGTCGTTTGTAGATGAGGTGTATTTTTCTATGACACCTGCGCCAAAGCAGAAAGGCCTGGATTACAGTATTCTTTCTATGAAGGCGGGAAGTAAATCTTATAAAGGCTTAAGCTCAGCTGTTATTTACGGACCGAATGCTTCCGGAAAAACAAATGTTATCGGTGCTATGGATACTTTTCGATCGATTGTCCTTCGTGGCAGTATCAGAAATGCGGATGTTGCATCTCCTAATGCAGCGGCTTCAGCGTTGGAGCTTGTCCCAAATTGTAATGGGGTAAAAGAGCCTACGGAGTTTTCTGTCAGATTTCTGGCTGATGGACTTTTGGTGGAATATTCTGTGAAAGCGGATCTAGGTTCTTTTATGGATACTGACTACCCAAGAAGGATCATGGAAGAGAAGCTGACAGTCAATGAAAAGCAGGTGTTTTTAAGGAATGGAGAGCTAATTGTTAATCTCCCGTCTGTAATCAAGGAATATGTGAATAAGAGCATAAAGAGAAAGACACCTAAGATGTTGGAACTGGCGATAGACAGCTTGTCAGATACGGAACTGTTTTTGACCAACGGATTTAAGTCGATTTACGCACGGGAGTTGGTAAAGAAAGTTACTTCGTGGTTCAATAACAAATTTATTGTTGTTTATCGTTCCGACGATATGCGCCTCGTCAGAAAGTTTGCTGATCCGAAGGCAAATACCGTTTATGTGGAGACAACTCTGACGGAAGCTGCAAGAGAGTTCGGTATAACGGGCAACGCTCTGGGCTACAAGTCTGCGGGAAAGGATGATGCAGAGGATACGGTTCTTTGTTCTATATTAGGAAATAAATTGCTTCCGGCAGAAGTCTTTGAATCTTATGGCACGATTCGGTTTATTAATGAATTTCCTCTTGTTATACTTGTTCTCTTAAATGGAGGAACGCTTGTCATGGATGAATTTGATGCATCTATTCACCCGATGGCGCTGATGAATATTATTAATGTATTCCATAATGATGATATCAATAAGAACCATGCTCAGCTGATATTTAACACGCATAATCCGATCTTCCTGGATTCATCCCTGCTCAGGCGGGATGAAATCAAGTTTGTCGAGCGCGACGATGAGACAGGAAACAGCGTTCATTATGCGCTCTCTGATTTCAAGACTGCTGATGGCGTTCGCAGGGGCGAGGATTATATGAACAATTATTTTGTCAGCAGATATGGCGCGATAAAGGATGTTGATTTCAGCCCGCTCCTTGAAAAGGTGATCGCCGGAAATGAGGTGGCCAGGGATGAGTGAAAAACTGGAAACAAAGAAGTTTGTATTCACGGTTGAGGGCGAAACGGAGCAGTGGTATCTGGAATGGCTCAGAGATCAGATCAACACATGCGAAGATCGTAAATATAATGCTGCGGTTGATACAAAAGTACAGCAGAGCCCCAGAAAATTTTATAAGACCGTAAATGCAAAGAGTGTGCCTGAGACTTTGTCAAGAAATTTGTGTAAGTCTTTTTTACTCATCTAATTCAGCATTCA
>NZ_CALCYR010000175.1 GCF_937906425.1 uncultured Methanobrevibacter sp.
TTTTTATTAATATTTGCGGATATAGATTATTTTAATTCAAAATTTATTTTTATTAAATAAATAATATCAAATTTTTATTTAAATGGTGTAATTATGAGTAAAACTTATATTTTTGGACATACAAGTCCTGATACTGATTCAATCACTTCAAGTCTTGTTATGGCTGATTTAGAGGCAAAATTAGGTAATGAAGATGTAGTGGCTTGCAGACTTGGAAATCTTAACAAGGAAACTGAATTCGTTTTGGATTACTTTGATATTGAAGCTCCTGAACTTATCGAATCCCTTGAAGCAGGTTCCGATATTATTCTTGTAGACCACAACAGTCCAAGTGAATCCATTGAAGGTCGTGAAGACTTAAACATTGTTAAAGTGGTAGATCACCACAAAATAGCATTTGAGACTTCCTCTCCTTTATTTGTTAGAGTGGAACCTGTTGGATGTACTGAAACAGTTTTATTAAAATTGTATAAGGAAAACGGATTAGTTCCTGATAAGAAAATAGCTTCCTTAATGTTATCAGCTATTATTTCAGACACATTGCTCTTAAAATCTCCTACAACTACTGATGATGATAGAAAAGCTGTTGAGGAACTTGCTGAAATCGCTGAAGTTGACTATGAAGAATACGGTTTGGAAATGTTAAAGGCAGGAACTGACTTATCCAGTTTCACAATTGATGAAATATTGTCTTTAGACGCTAAACAGATTGACTTCAAGGATGTTAAATCCATTGTTAATCAAGTCAACACTGCTGACATTAGTGAGGTAATGGCAATGAAGGATGAATTGGAGGAAGGAATCAATAAGGTCATTGAAGAAAATGATTTGGACTTGTTCATGCTTTTAATCACTGATATAGTTAACAGCAATTCTCAAGTGATTGCTCTTGGTAAGGACGCTGCACTTGTTGAAAAGGCTTATGGCGTTAAATTGGAAGACAATACTGTTTTATTGGAAGGAGTTGTCTCCCGTAAGAAACAAGTTGTTCCTATAATGACTGAAAGTGCTTAATTGCATTTTCTTCTTTCTTTTTTAATTTTCATTTATTAACTATTTTTTTCATTAGTTTTTCATTTATTAACTATTTTTTCTTTTATTCACTGTTTTTTCATTAGTTTTTCATTTATTAACTTTTTTTTTTCATTAGTTCTCATTAATTAATTATCTTTATCAATTTTTCATTAATTTTATTTCATTATTTTTTCAATTGTCTTTTCTATTTTTAAATCATAAAATAATATAAATAGTTTAAAGGTAAAAATATTAAATATAAAAAACTCAATTGGGGGAAGTGTATATGGTAAAAGTTTGTCCGGAATGTCATAGTGAAAATATAGATAATGCCCTTTTTTGCGGAAATTGCGGTTGTAATTTAGGAGAATCTTCTCCTGGAGCCAATCAAGCTAATTCCGGTTCTACAGTAACTGTTGAAAGGGAAGATTATGTAAAGGTGGACAATGCAGATTCTCCTAATGCTTCAGGTAGAATATATCAATCATATCAAAGCAATGGAACACCTGAAGTTGAAGTGATTACATCAAATCAAACTAATCAAAATACTCAAAAAACCCAACAGAATTCTTCTAAGGAGTATAAAGATGTTGAGCTTGTAAATAGTGCAAGCACTGGTCAAAATACTTCAAACACTAGTACTTGGGAGACTATTGCTTCCTGTTGTGGGGCATTAATAATTTTATTTATTATAATTTGGATTCTATCTGCCGGTTAATTATTTTAATTTAATATTTTGATTCTATGATTTAATGGATTTTTTAAATTTTAATTTTGATGATAATATGGATTTGAATGAGTTTGGAGTGGATTTGGAAAAGTCTTCTTCATTTTTATATGAAAAGCTATTGGATTTGCATCCTTGGGATAATCCTTGGGATGATTCCACATGTAAAAAACTAGTTCCCTTTTATAGGGAAAAACTTGAGGAACATTCCAAACTTAATAATATTGATTTAAATGAAGATATTGATGGATTTGATGATATTATTCGTTTTTCATCCATTTTGGATACAAGACAACTAAAGCTCATATTTATGGATGATTTAAACAGTCTTCCGTTGATTGCAGATGGGAAGTATTTAAGTGCAGATGAGAGATTGGATCTTTTAATGGAATCTAAAAGGGGACGCTTAAAGAGAATAGATGATGGTAAATATTTGTTTTTCAATCATGAAGACTAAAATTCATAAATGGTTATAAATATTAAATTTTACTAAAATTTAAGAATGATTTTTACTTTTAAGGATTATGGTTATTTATTTGCTTGATTTTTACTTTTAAGGATTATGGTTATTTATTTTTAATTATTCAGGTGTGTTTATGTTTTATAGAAAATTAGGAAAAACAGATTTGGAAGTTTCCAATATAGGATTCGGATGTATGCGTTTGCCTCATAAGGAGCATTTCTATGATATAGATGAGGAAGAAGCTACTAAAATGTTTGATTATGCTATAGATAAGGGAGTTAATTACTTCGATACAGCTTATTCCTTCCACAGTAAAAACAGAAATATTGGAGGTAATGCAGAACCCTTCCTGGGCCAATATCTTGCAGATAGGGGCATTCGTGATGATGTTGTTATTCAAACCAAATTGCCTGGATGGCTTGTAAACAAAAGGGAAGACATGGACAAGTTCCTTGATTTGCAATTGGAAAGACTTCAAACAGATTATATTGATGTCTATATGCTCCATTCCCTTAAGATTGACTTCTGGAATAAGTTATATGGCATGAATGTATTGGAGTTTTTGGATTCCATTCTGGAGGACGGAAGAGTAAAATATGTTGGTTTTTCCTTCCACGACGATTTGGATGTATTTTTCAATATTATGGATTCCTACGACAAGTGGGATGTTATTTTAACTCAGGTAAACTACTTGGATGAGGATTATAAAAGTGGTTTAGGCGGTTTGGAATTCGTTGGAATGGCAGGATTAGGTAATGTTATCATGGAGCCTCTTAGAGGAGGAAGCCTAATCACCAATATTCCTGATGAGGTTCAAAAGCTTTGGGACACTGCTGACAAGAAAAGAACTCCTGTTGAATGGGCTTTGGAATATTTATGGGATAAGCCTCTTGTAACAAGTGTCTTCAGCGGTATGAGCAATATGGAACAGGTTAAGGAAAATATTGCAATTGCTGAAAGCTGTGATGTTGATTCAATGAGTGAGCATGACAGGCAAATCTTGAAGGATGTTACCCAAGTCTATAAGTCAAGGGAGGAGATTCCTTGTACTGGTTGCAGATATTGCATGCCTTGTCACAATAAGGTGGACATTCCTCATTGCTTTAAGCAGTATAATATTGCAAAAAGCCTTGATTATATTGACAAGACTGCAGCCCCTTATTACTGGTTGGTAAATAAGGACGAAAGGGCTGACAGCTGTACCTTCTGCGGAGAATGTAATATCCAATGTCCTCAGGGAATTGACATTCCTCAGGAAATGGAAAAGGTCTATGATTTCTTCCACGAAGATGACATTTAAAAATAGTTTTTAAAACAGGTTTTCAACAGGCTTGTTTTTTATTAATTTTTTATTTAATTAGTTTTTCAATGTTTTTTATAAAACATTTTCTTTTTTCTTTTTTTAATTAGTTTTCCAATGATTTAATTAAATATTCTCTTTTTTCCACCAAATTAGGACCAAATCAGTTTTGTCCTTTGGATTTACCCAGTTTCCCCTTTCATTTTGAACAAAACTTTCCTTAAAGTAATTTATAAGATTCTTCCTGTTTTCCTCTTCAAGCTCTCCAAGTCTCCAGATGGATCTCTCTATTGCCTCATCAAAGCTATGGTATTCCTTTAGGTTCTTGCAGTCTAGCTGAATTACATTAGCTTCAATTCCAAGGCTCTTTAGCAAAAGGACTAAAATAATATAATCTGTTCCTGCCTTAAACTCTTTTCCTGCAATTTCTGCCTTTTCCTTTTTGTATTTATGTGTTGAAGAGCCGAATACTGTAATGTAAACATATTTGTTTGCAATCTGGTTAAGTTTTAAAAGGCATTCCTTGATTTCGGATATTCCATTCAGGCATCTTGAGGCAAGAACAATGTCATAGTTTCCAAGTATTTCAGGGTCCATATCCTCAATATTCATTTGGATTGTGTTGATATTGTTCAGATTATCAATTTTAGCCTTTTTATTAAGCTCCTCAAGCATTAGTTTTGACTTGTCAAGGCCTGTAAGTGATTTGACTTTTTTGGCTATTTTTCTGCTTATTGTGCCCTCTGCACAACCGACATCCAATACTGTATCATCTTTTGATAGTTTCATTTTTCCGATTAGAACATCTGGATAATCATCATGTTCCAACCATTTTCCATAGTCCTTGGCAATGTCATCCCAGTTTTTCTCCTTTTTAAAACTTTTTTTAATAGACTTTTGCCAAACCGCTTCCCAATTAACTTTAGAAATGTCTATTATGTCTTTTTCATCCATTTAAACACCTAAATAAAAGTTTTTTGACTATGGTTTTTTTTATTTAACTATTGATTTTTCATTAATTTATTTAAAAATTAATTTAATTATTTATTTTTTAATTTAATATTCATTTATTAATTTAATTGTTTATTTAATGAATTTAATTATTTTTTTTTAATGAATTTAATTATTCATTAATTATTTAATCAAATTTATTTTTCAATTTTCCACCAGTATAAAACCCAATCTGCCTTGTCTTCAGGATGGGATAATTTTCCATTTTCATCCTCTTCAAGCAGATTTTCCAAATATTTGTACAATTCCTCTTTTTCCTCTTCACTTAAATAGTCCAATCTCCATTTTCCACTTTCCATTGCTTCTTCAATACTATCATATTCTCTTTTTTGCCCAATGTTTAAGTTTATAAGATTTGGATAGATTCCCATATCTACAAGTATATTGAAGAAGTATCTATGTGATGGAAATTCATTGTATTCCTTGTTAATTGTTTTATAGAATTCCTTTTCTATTTTCCAGTTATTAGGTCCAAATAGGGTTATGTAAACATACTTGTCAGCTATTTCCTGAATGTTTTTAATGGTTTCTTTTATGTCAAGAACTCCATTCAATGATCTTGATGCAACAACAATGTCATGCTTTCCAACGGTTTCTACTGATATTTTTGTCAAGTCTTCCTCAATTGTCTTGATGTTGTCTACATTGGCTTTCTTAGCCTTTTCATTCAGTATTTCAAGCATTTTATATGCTGAATCAACACCTGTTACAGACTTTGCCTTTTTTGCAAGGGGAATTGTTATGCTTCCTTCACCGCATCCCAAATCAAGAAGGGTGTCATTTTCTGTAACATTGATTTTTTCCATAATTCTTGTATGGTAGTCATCCTTTCTTGCAGACTTTCCAAAATTTGGAGCAGCCTTGTTCCAATCCTTGGAACGGTCATTCTTTGCCTTTAGTTTATCTGCCCAAAATTCTGCCCATTCTATTTCCTCTGGATCGCTAATACATTGTTTCATTTAGATTCCTCATAAAATCAATATTATTATTAATAATTTTCTGTAAATACTAAAATTTCAGTTTCCTTTATTAATTTATTTATTTATTTATTTTCCTTTTGGATTTTATAAACGTCAGCCACTGTCAAGGTTCTCTTAAAGTCAAAACGGAAGTTTTCTATAATTGAACCTAACTCTCTCATGGTCTTTTCGAATTTTTCTGTCTTTACCGGAATTCCGCATAAGCTGTCTATGCTTTGTCCCAATTCATCTATGTATTTAGGAAATGTTTCACTGGCATGGCTTAAGAAAACTTCGTATTCCTCAGGATTTTCAATGGTTTCATTTTTAACGTTTTCCTTTAGCTTTTCATAGAAATTGTTGTAGTAGCTGTAGCTTTCCCTAAAGTCGTCTAATTTGTCAGCTATTCTATCAGACATTTTGTCAACACAGTTTTCTTTTGCTGCTTGGCTAGCTTCGCTAGCTAAAAGAGGAGCATTTGCTCTAAATATGATTGCTACTTCGTTTAAATCTTTATTTAAGCCGTTTATTGCTTTTTCAAAGGAATCAATATCTAATTTTCCATCCATTTTATCCCAACTAAATTTTTTTTAAAATTATTAAATTAAAGTTTTTATTAATTATATATTTAACACTATTTTATTTAATTTTTTATCATAGCTTTTACTAAAATTTATTTTTTTTCAAAATGTTTATAAGGCCAATTTTAAATTTTTACTTAATTCATATTATTCAGAGATTTTTATTTTTCAGGATTTTTAAAAATTTTTTTATTTTCATTCATTTTTTCATAGTAATTATTTTAAATTTTATTTAATTTTTTCATGATTTTTAAACAGTTATTTGACAAAATTTTTTTGTATATTGTAGAGAGGTCTATTTCTACTGTAAAATTTTTTTATCAAGATTTTTAAAAGCTTTTTATACATGTTTATTTTTTAAATTTTTAATTTTAATGAATTATTATATATTTTTATTTAATTTTATTATTTATTTTTATAAAAAATATAATTTCATCAATTTTTGTCCAATTTAAAGAATTTTTTTCTTAGATGTTTCACTTGAAGAAATTTTAAAATTTTACACTTGAAATGGTACCTCGGATTGTTTTTCTATTGAATATATTTTTTCTTTATAAAATAATTTTTACATTATTGAAAAATACTTTCTAAAAAAAAGGATAAGTTTTTTTAAACATTTTTTTCATATAGTTTAATTAAAAATAGCTACAATTAAATAATATTTATTTGAATAAATAGTAATTTAATTAATCATTTATTTAATTTAATTAATTTTTCTTTCATTGTTTTGAAAAATTAATAAGCTAACCTATATAATCTATATACATATCATTAATAATTTCAGTATTAGATTAAAAAAATTTTAAAATGATAATTGGTTTAATAAGATTTTTTTAAGCAGAATAATTTTGTATAAAAAAGAGTGGTTTTGATTATTTGTTTTTAAAGTGAGTTAAATGTATAAAAAGAGTAATGATTATAATTGAAATGGGAAATTTTAAAAAAAGAATTTAAGAAAATGAGAAAAATAGAATTAGAATTCTATTGTTTCTTCAATTTCCATCATGGATCTGAATTCAGCAGTTGCGTTTTTTAAGTAAAACATGCCTAATTTGAATCCTGTTTCTTCGTTATAGATTTCCTTTAACATAGGCATTGCTTCAAATGCTTTTTCCACAACTTCCTCATTGTCATCAAATTCCACTTCACCATAGTATCTTAAGAATCCTTGGCCGTCTGCTTTCAGGGAGTTGATTTCAACCTTAGGATTTGCTACCATTTGTTTGTATACCTCTTTAAAGGTTCCTACGCCAAAGTAAATCTTGTCATTGTATAACAGGTGGAAACCTAATGGTCTTACCTTTGGTTTGTCTCCGTCTACAGTTGCTAAAAAGAATACTTTTCCTTCTTCCAAGTATTTGTCCACTTTTTCAATGTCTGACATTTTTATCCCTCTTTTTAATCTGCAATAATCCTTAGATTTAATAGTGGCTATTTATCGGAATAATAGTTTTATTTTAAACTAACTATTTTCGCCCAATTTGTTTTAATAGCTATTAACTATTGTTATAAATCTGTATAATTATATTTTTTCCATTTTTTTATTTATATACTTTTATAAATTCCTTTTTTTAATAATTTGGCCAATTTTAATAATATTTCTTAAAATTTTTTTTATTAAAAATAACTGTTTTTTTCTTTATTAAAATTTTTAGGTTTAACTAAACTTTTTTTAGGCTTACATAAATTATTTTTTGGTATAACTAAATATTTGGCTTTTATTTTGAAAAATAAGGAATTTAAACCGAATACTTTATATAGTAATATGTATATAAAAATAAGTATCTGAATAAAAGTTCACTTTTTTCAGGTAGGATTGTATAATTTTTCAAAAGTTTTTGATTAGAGGTTTTTTTACCAAATTTCATATTACCATATTTTAACAAGATTTGGTTTTGGGGATTGTATTGGTAAAAAGATAAAAGAAGACAAAGTTAAATATAATTTAACCTTATTAGGTTCATTCATTTAAATTAGATTCATAAATCTATTGATTAAATTCAAATTATATTTTTTAGTCAGTAATTAAAAGTTTAGCCAGCTTTTAAATAAATCGTTTTCATTATTTCCCTTCATAAATTATAACCATAGTATTGCTAGAAAGTTTTTGATTTGTAATTATGTTAAACTTGTTTTCTTTTATTCTATTTTTTTCTTTTTTTATTTTTTTTAATTTTCTTATTCATTTCTATTTCAGGGATTTTTAATTGTTTATTTTTTTATATTTTAGCTATTTATTTCTATTTCAGGGATTTTTAATAGTTTTTTTTTAATATTTTAGCTATTTTTTCTATTTTAGGAGATTCTAATAGTTATTTTTTTATATTTTAATTATTTTTTCTATTTTAGGAGATTCTAATAGTTATTTTTTCTTATATTTTAATTATTTCTTCTATTTTAGGAGATTCTAATAGTTTATTTTTTTATATTTTAATTATTTCTTCTATTTTAGGGGGGGGTTCTGATTGTTTATTTTTTTATATTTTAATTATTTTTTTTTAATTATAGGGCATGATTTTTATTTTTAAATATATTTTTAGGTATTGCTAAACTTTTTTTAGGCTTACATAAATTATTTTTTGGTATAACTAAATATATGGGCTTTATATCAAAAATAAAGCATTTTTAATGGAATACTTTAAATATAATTAAGTCCAATATATCATTGACTGATAAAGAAAGTAGGTTATCCGATATTTTCTTTAGATTTGTCATAGCTAATATGTTTTTAAATTTGTTGCCTACTGATTTAAATAACATATTAGCGTATACCTATTTCTATTTAAAACTATTTTTATACTTATTTTTCTGTTTAAATTTCTTTCATGCTTTTTTTGACCTGATTTTTTTATTTTTTTCATTTCTTGTTTTTTAAAATTAATTAATTTTAAATAATTTAAAATAAAAAATTATATTAGGATTAAAAAAATTAATCTTTTTATTTAAATCTTATTTTAAACTGTTGTTTTTGATTTAAGTTTCTTTTTAAAAATAGTGGTTTTTTAATTTTAAGCTGTTGTTTTTGATTTAAGTTTCTTTTTTAAAATAGTGGTTTTTTAATTTTAAGCTGTTGTTTTTGATTTAAGTTTCTTTTTAAAAATAGTGGTTTTTTTTAATTTTAAGCTGTTGTTTTTGATTTAAGTTTCTTTTTAAAATAATGGTTTTTTTAATTATAGCCATTTTTTTTTTTTAAATGGCCATTCAATATTTTATGATTATTGAAAACTTTTTTAATTAACTCAAGTTTTACGTGGTATAATGGATGAATTAGAGGAAATTGTATTTAAGCATGCATTATTAAATGCTGCAAAGCATAAGGGAAGTGCAAATCCTGGAGCTGTTATGGGTTCAATAATGAGCAGTGAACCTGAATTAAGGCCTAGAGCAAAGGAGATTGGACCGATTTCAGGTAAAATCGTTGCTCAGGTTAATGCATTGTCTCCAGAGGAACAGGCAAGCAAGATGGAAGAGCTTGGAATTGCTGTGGAAGAGAAAAAGCAGAAAAAAGAGGAAGGATTGTCTGAACTTCCAGGTTCCCATGAGAATGTGGTTATGCGTTTTGCACCTAACCCTAGCGGACCATTGCATATAGGCCATGCAAGGGCTGCCATTCCAAACAGCGAATATGTCAAGAAGTATGGAGGAAAATTTATCCTGAGAATTGAGGATACAGATCCGAAACGTATCTATGAACCTGCATATGATCTTATTCAAGAGGACTTGAAATGGTTGGGAATCGATGTTGATGAGGTTTACTACCAAAGTGACCGTTTTGAAACCTATTATGAAATTGCAGAGGAACTGATTAGGCGTGAAGCTGCATATATGTGTACCTGTGATGGTGGAGACTTCAAGAAGCTTAAGGACAATTGTCAGGCATGTCCTTGTAGGGACAATTCTGTTGAGGAAAACATGGAACTTTGGAAAAAGTTCCCTGAAATGGAAGCTGGCGAAGCTGTTTTACGTGTTAAGACTGATATAAATCATAAAAATCCTGCCATTCGTGATTGGGTAGCTATGAGAATTGTTGAAGAGGAACATCCAAGACTTAAAAACAAGTATAGGGTTTATCCTATGATGAACTTTTCAGTCTCTGTTGATGACCATCTCTTGGGAATGACCCATGTTTTGAGAGGTAAGGACCATCTTGCAAACAGTGAAAAGCAGAAATATCTTTATAATCATATGGATTGGAATATTCCTGAATTTATTCACTATGGAAGGCTAAAGATGGAGGATATTGCATTAAGCACCTCTAAGGCAATGGCTGGAATTGAAGAGGGCACCTACACTGGTTGGGATGATCCAAGGCTTGGAACCTTGAGAGCAATTGCAAGACGTGGAATACAGGCTGAAACAATCACTCAATTGATGGTTGAAATCGGTGTTAAAATGTCTGATTCAGCTATCAGCTGGAAGAAAATCTATGGATTGAACAGAAATATTATTGAAGAAAAGGTAAACAGATATTTCTTTGTTGCAGATCCTGTAAAAATAGATATTGCAGAACTTCCTGATGAGGAATTGAATGCTGAGATTATAAGGCCTTTGCACCCTGATTTTGAGGATAGGGGTAACAGGACTTTATTGTTTGATAGGCAAGTCTATATTCCAAAGGCAGACTTCACTGACGGTATTTCCCGTTTAATGGATGCTGTAAATATTGAAATCAAGGGAGATGACGTTAAGTTCAACAGCAAGTCCTTTGAGGATGCAAGAGAACTTAAGGCCCGTATCATTCAATGGGTGCCAAGTGATGCAATAAAGGCTAAGGTAGTTATGGATGATGCCAGTGTTGTTGAAGGTCTTTGTGAAAAGGACGCTCAGGATTTAAAGATAGGGGATATTGTCCAATTTGAAAGATTCGGTTTTGCAAGACTTGATGAAATCAAGGACGACGAATTAATATTCTACTATGCACATAAATAAAGAAAATTCTTGCAGTCGGCACTTTCTGCAAAGCTTTAGACGAGTTGGCTAAGCTAAGAAGAGGCAAATATAGTGCCTCTGCGATATTTATAACTTTTTTATTTTAATATTCTTTTTAATTTTTTTTAGCTTTTTACATTAGCTTTTTATTTTTTTTATTTTTTTTTATAGTGTCAATCACAAGAATTGAGGGATATGATTTAAGTTTCTTAAATATATCAATTCTTTATACTCTTTTATTGTGTAAAACAAATTATTCTCTTTTTTTAAAACTTCTTTAACAGGTTTAGTGATATTGAAATTTTTTTTTTTAAAACTTTCTTAACAGGTTTAGGGATATTGAAATTTTTTTTTAAAACTTCTTTAACAGGTTTAGTGATATTGAAAATTTTTTTTAAAACTTTCTTAACAGGTTTAATGATATTGAAAAATAGAAATATAAAATAATAAAAAATCGACTAAAACTACTTTCTAGACAAGAGTCGTCCAAAAAAAGATTCCTTATTTTTACTAATCTTAAGATCTAATCTAGACTCAAAATCAGGTTCAAACAATCTTATTTTTTCTTCATAATCTCTTATCTTTTTAATATGAACCTCTTGATTGTCTGCAAGCTTAATTATATCCAGATAATACCAAATTCCAGTCTTATAGGAATTTACAGCCAATTCTTCATACTTGCCATCAAAAATGCTTTCCAAATCATCACCAAAAGTGAAAAATAGCTTAGTCAATTCGAGAATGCGGAGATACCATTCCTTATTGGCTCTTTGCGCATAAGCATCATTGCTCATTTTTCTTCTATTTGAATCTCCTGCATTCTTAAAGGTGACTGCACTTATCTGAAATATACCATACACTTCCCCTATGGATTCAATTTCTTTATCTTCATCCAAATGTTTATCTTTTATAGACTTTAGGACTTTAGGAGATATATTGATCATTTTTCTAATGTATGAAATTATTTCAGTGACTTTAGCCTTATCTGCTTTTAGATATATTATATTCAATTGTGCGTTAAAATCCTTAGGGTCTCTTTTTAAAGCAGATTCATAATAGCTTAAGGATTTTTTAGGATGAAAATCCTTAGTCTTTTCAGTTATGGAAGCTTTTTTTGACTCAAATGTTTTTTGATCAGACATCACATCATCTGTAAGCTCTATGACCTCAAATGCAGAATACTCTCTGCCGCAGCCGGTGCAAATGTAGGTTTCTTCCTTTCGGGCAAACTTATTGCTTCCACAATCCTTGCAATGAATTTCCATCATATGATATCTCCACTTTTAAGCTATTAAAATGTGAAACAATTATTTATACTTTTCAATTTCTTTAAAGAAGTCGGCATAAGGCCACAATCCTTTATCAGCCCAAAATTTCCAAATATTAAACTCATTTGTAACAACACCTGCCATAGCGCAAGCGTCTTCAAGTGTTTTTCCTTGTTTCAAATAATTTAAAACATTTTTTGACAAAATCATGAACCGAGGCAACTCATCTTTGTAAAAATCTAATGGACTTCCATTAAAAATATTAAAACCCCCTAAAATTAATTCAAATTAAAGTTATATTTTATGAAAATGCAGTTTTTGTTTTTCTTTTTTATTAATTTTCTTTTCAATAATTTTCATATTTGTACTTTTTATTATTTTTTATTTTTTTAAAAAATTTTTTTTTTAATTTTTTCCTTAAATAATTTGTCCTTTTCGCTTAAATTATCTCCTGACTGATCAAGAATATTATATACTTGCAATAAATACTCCTTAGCCCCTTCAGTATTTGATAAGTCTTCAAGGGCATTATCCATCTTTTCATATTCTCCCTTAGTATCATAACAACTTATCAAATGCAAATATGCATCCTTGTCCTGATGGAGTTCAATTTCTTTTAGGCAATACTCTTCAGCCTTATCATAATCCTTTTGTTTTGAAGCTATATGGGCTTTCTTCAACCATAATCCTTTGTATTCTGGATTGACTTCCATCAGCTTATCAAGATATTCATTAGAATTGTCATAATCATCTAAAAAGAAATAGCATACTCCCAAAAGGTATAGGACAGGTTCTGGATTTGGAAGGTATTCCAATTGAATCTTTAATATTTCAATTGCTTCAGAGTATTTCTTCTCATTATAAAGTTCCTGAACTTTGGATTGAAGATTAAGAATATTGTTAAATTCCTCTTGAGTGCAGATTTTCAATCCGCATTTTGGACAGAATTCATATGAATTATTATATGCAGTTAAACACTTCTGACATACTTTATTTTCAAGTTTTTTTCCACAAAATGGGCAAAAACTGGAATTTTCATCAATATTTTTGCCGCATTCAGGACATTCCATATCATCACCCCAAATTAGTAATTTTTTATTTTTACTTGAGAACCTTCAATGTAAATATTTGTAAGGCTTTATTTTTAAATTCATATTTTTTTACTTAATTATCAAATGTTTGTAAGGTTTTATTTTTAAATTCATATTTTTTTACTTAATTATTGAATTTATTTTATATCTTTTTTATATTTTTATGAAAGATCTTAAAAAAATTGATTTTTTGTGTATTTTTTAAAGTATTACTTTCTTTTTATTTTTTGTATTATTTTTTATTTTCTTTTCTTTTAGTTTTTATTACTCTTTATAAAGAGTATTATTTTTTTTAAGAATTTTTAGCCATTAGTAATAAGAAAAACTTTAAATAATTATTACTCCTAATTACTAATTAGCATAATATTACTTTTTTAAAAATAAGTATTATTTTTTATTATCGCTCAGCTTCTTATAATCTGATAATATTGTTTTTTAAAGTAATTTATGTCGAGAATGAAGTCACTTCTTTTCTCTCCTAATAAGATTATAATAATTTGTAGCTTTAATTAAATATTTAACTAATTAATAAGAACTAATTTAAAAACTAATTAATGTAAACTATAATCTAACTAATTAATCATAACAAATCAAAATTTAAAACGAAATTATTTATCATAAAATTGAAATACTTAATTATTATAATCTTATTTATTTTCTTCTGCTTTTTTATTGCCTATTTTAATTATTATTTTTAAATTTACTTTTTTTCATTTCAAAAGCGTTTTGGATTTTTTTTAAGAGTTTATTCATTTTAAAAAGAGTTTAGGATTATTTTTTTAGATTTTATTTATTTTAAAAAGAGTTTAGGATTATTTTTTTTAAGATTTTATTTATTTTAAAAAGAGTTTAGGATTATTTTTTTTTTAAGAGTTTATTCGTTTAAAAGGATTTTTAGATTTTTTTTAATTATTTAAAATGAGTTTAGGATTATTTTTTTAGAATTTAAAATGAGTTTAAGATTATTTTATTAAATTTTCAATCATTTACTTTGTTTTAAAAAAAGAATTTATTAATAATAAAAAGAAAAAAGAAGAATTTGATTTTGATTAATTCGGTTTAAAAGTAGTAATTTAAAAATAAAGAAAAATAAAATAGTTTAAAAAACTATTTTATTATTTAATTCGGCTTTGGATAAAAAAACTTAGTTTAAGATTTTTTTAACTGAGCTGACTTTAATCCAAACTTTTTTAGATCTGTATTTTACTCCAATGTATCCTGGTTTTAATCTTAAGATAGGGCTGGAGTATGTTTCTCCATTGTATTCGAACATAACTGTTTGACCGTTTTTAAGTTCATATAAAGTTCCATTGATATAAACCTCTTCAATGTCATTTCTCTGTTCGTTTAAGATTAACTGTTTTTGAGGACCTTCGCCAGGCTGTTTTTGAGGAGCAGATGATTTTCTGGAAGATCTGGCTTTGGATTTTTTATCACCTCTAAGATTTAATATCTTTTTGGTGTTTTCCTCTCTAAGCTTTTTGTCCTTTTCAGCTTTTTCAGTTTTCATATAATCTTCTTTGGTGTAGCTATTTGCATCTTTTTCGGAAGTTTCATCAGTAACTCCTTCATAAGACTTGTCCAATTCGGAATCAATGGTTTTGTTGTAGTCCTTGTCATTGATTTCTTTATAGATATTATCTACATCTTCATTTGGTTGATTATATGCTAAATCATTTGGCTCTTCCTCATGGATAGGAGTAATTGTGATTGTGTCTCCAATTTCCTCAATGCCATTTCCAAAGTCGTGGATATAATCATTAGGTGCTTCTACGATAGCTTCTTCAACAGGTTTTTCAGGAACTTCCTCTGAAGTGTTTCCTCCTCTGAAGTTTCTAATTGATTTGATTGCATCTCTGATTAAATCATTTCCACCAGTTTCGGTTTCATTTCCAGTGTTGAGTTTGACAAATTCATCTTCAGGACTTTCATCCTTTTTAGTCTCCTTATTCAAGAGGAGATGTAAGTCGTCATGATAAACCTCTTCTGGTTTTGGAACTTTTCTTGAAACCTTTTTAACTGTTTTAGCTTCTTCTGGTTTTTCTTCTTTAGCTTCAACTTTTTCTGTAGTGGTTTCAGCTTTTTCTTCTTTAGTTTCTGCTTTTGTTTCAGTAGCTTTTGTTTCTTCTTCTGAAGTTTTGGTTTCTGTTTTTGTTTCAGTAGCTTTTGTTTCTTCTTCTGAAGTTTTGGTTTCTTCTTTAGGTTTTTCTTCAGTAGTTTCAACTTTTTCTTCTGAAGTTTTGGTTTCTACTTTTGGTTTTTCTTCAGTGGTTTCAACTTTTTCTTCTGAAGTTTTGGTTTCTGCTTCTGTTTTTTCTTCAGTAGCTTCGACTTTTTCTTCTTTAGCTTCTGCTTTTGCTTCAGTGGTTTCACTTTCTTCTTCAGCTTCGATTTTAGCTTCTTTTTTAGTTTCCTCTAAATCTTTAGCTGGTTGAATTGACTTAACCACTTTTACATTTTCATCACTGTTGTCAACCACTAATTTTTGTGCAGTTTCAGAGGAAATAAATTCTTTTTGCGCTTCAGTCATTGGAACTTGGCGAGCTTTTACTTCACTTTCCTCCTTATTCACACTATTGATTGTAGCGGTGTGCTCAGGTTTGATAGGTTCTTGGAATGCCTTTACTTCCTCTTCCTTATTCATTTGAGCTTTAACTCTGTCTGGAGTTCTAGGAACCTTCCTGATTTTGGTTTCAGCCTTAGCAACTTTATTGTCAATTACTTCTCCTTCAACTACAGCTTGTTTAGGGATGTTTTTAGCAGCTGCAGCTCTTTGTCTAAGTAATTGGGCTGTTGAAACATTGCTTTTTCTTGCGTTTTCAGCTTCTTCCATTTTAACAGCTTTAACCCTTTGTTGTACAGGTCTTTTAGCTCTTTTGCCATCTTCAGCAACAGGTTCGTTATAGTAATCTACAAACAGGTCATTATTGGAATTTTCCTGTAATGTATTAGCATAAATTTGAGCTTCACTTAAATTTGCATATTTGTCATTAGGTGAAGCCTTTCTTGTTTTTCTAATTCTTCTTGTTTTAGTTTCTTCCCCTTCAGCTCTAATTCCCCTATCTGATCTTGTTTTTCTTTCAGGGTTTTTAGGTCTTTTTCCAGACTTTCTATTTGAATCTATGTTCTTGTGTGATTCAATGCTTCTGTTGTAGTCTGAAGTTCTAAGAAACTCTTCTAGTTTTTCCTTGTCGTCGTCTTTCTCTTTGTCCTTATAATATAATTTAACGATTATAATGGCAATTATTCCAATTAATGCAATAAGTGCCAGCAGAATCATTGTTATTTCTTTCATCTTTTTCACCGAATTAATCTTTATTTTAAAATATCGCAGTAATTTTAAATTTCTTTTAAGCCCATTTGGTTCTTAATTTTTCTTAGCTAAAAATGGATAATTTTTTGTTTTTAGATTTTTAGTTAAGTTATGGGCTAAAATAATAGTTTAAACATGTTTGCAGTAAGTTCATATCATTTTTAAAGTTTTTAATATATTAAACTATTACTGTACGATATTATTATATGTATATCTTTTTTATTTTATTTATACATTAGTTTTAATCAGAAATTTTTAATATTTTTTCCAAATAAAATTTGTCTGATTTTTCAAATTGTAAAATTTTACTGCCTTAATAGAATATTTTATATAATATTTTCAATAGATTATTAAATGTTAGATTCTTTTATTAATTAAAATATAATCTTTTAATTTAAACTCTTAGGAGAAGCGAAAATGGTAAAAATCAATGAAAATTACTTATTATTACAAAACAGTTATCTTTTTGTAGAAGTCAATAGGCGTGCAGCTAAATATATGGAAGAAAATCCTGACAGGGATGTTATTAAAATGGGTATTGGGGATGTAACCAAACCTCTTGTAAAAACTGTTATTGATGCATTCAAGGATGCTGTAGATGAAATGGCAGATGGTGAAACATTTATGGGTTACGGTCCTGAACAAGGATATGACTTCTTGGCTGAAGCCATCATTAAAAACGATTTCAACAAGTATGGGGTAGATCTTGATGTGGATGAGGTCTTTATCTCTGACGGTGCAAAATGTGATACAGGTAACATTCAGGAAATCTTTGACTTGGACAATGTGATTGCAGTGACAGACCCTGTTTATCCTGTATATGTTGATACAAATGTAATGGCTGGAAGATCCGGTCAAATCAAGGATGACGGAATGTATGAAAACATTGTATATCTTCCATGTACAGAGGAAAATGATTTCGTTCCTGAACTACCAAGTGAGGATGTTGATTTAATCTATCTCTGTTTCCCAAACAACCCTACTGGAACTACCTTGACAAAGGACCAATTAGCTAAATTCGTTGAATACGCTAAGGAAAATGATGCATTAATCTTATTTGATGCTGCATATGAAGTCTTCATCACAGAAGATGATGTGCCTCACAGCATCTATGAAATTGAAGGTGCAAAGGAAGTTGCTATCGAATTTAGAAGCTTTTCCAAGACTGCAGGATTTACAGGTACCCGTTGTGCATATACCGTTGTTCCTAAGGAAATTAAAATCAAGGATTCAGAAGGTGTTGAACAATCTGTAAACGCATTATGGAACAGAAGACAAACCACAAAATTCAATGGTGTATCCTACCCTGTTCAAAAGGCTGCTGAAGCTGTTTTCACTGAAGAAGGCCAAAAGGAAATCATGGAAAACATTGAATACTATCTTGAAAATGCCAGAATCATTCGTGAAAGCCTTTCAGATATTGGATTAAATGTTTACGGAGGAGTAAATTCCCCTTACATTTGGGTAAAAACTCCTAATGATATGGAATCCTGGGACTTCTTTGACTTGCTCCTTGAAGAGGCCAATATCGTT
Source organism: uncultured Methanobrevibacter sp. (assembly GCF_937906425.1). GTDB lineage: Archaea > Methanobacteriota > Methanobacteria > Methanobacteriales > Methanobacteriaceae > Methanobrevibacter. The sequence goes on from NZ_CALCYR010000175.1 coordinate 18,190, forward strand.
GGTACTCCAGGTTCAGGATTCGGTCCTAGTGGAGAAGGTTATTTAAGATTAACAGCTTTCAATACCTTGGAAAATACAAAAGAAGCTATGTCAAGAATTTCTAAATTATCTTTTTAATTTAGATTCTTAATTTTTATTTTAATTTATTAGGTGATATGATGGAAGGCAATTTTGATCTTGTTAATGAGACTGACGGTTTACAGGATATTTTTTCAAAATATGGTGCTCTTGCTTTAGAGAAACAGGACAAGTTTTCCAAACTTGTAGGCCAAGCTGAACCTGAATTGGACATTGAAGGGGGAATTGTAAAATTTGATGATATGGAATTTCCTGTTCAATTGTTAGGTTTTCTGAATCCTGATGAGTTTACTTGGTCCTGGGCTTGGGACAATGAGGAAATCGGTTTTCCAGAGGAACTTATTGAAGAGGCAAAAAATGTTAATGAATTCGGTAAAAAGCAAAATATTTCCCAATTGACTGAAAGCATGTTTGCAGCCAGCTTTGAAGAGGCTCATATTTTAGCAATGACTATCTCTGCATTATTTGAGGATGATGCATATTGCGCTGTCAATTATGGAGGTTTTGTTTTCTTTGTAACCGTAAAATCAGGAGATATTCCTTCATCTAACAGTCCTGAGGAATTTGCAAATGTATTCAATGACTTCCATCGTAGATTTGAGGTAAATCATCTCACTGCATTAGAATCCTATTCCTATTTGAAAGGATATGAATATAAGTTCAGGGATGATTTCGCATTGGTTAAGGTCGGTGATGACAGGGTCATTATCGGTTTGACTGAAAGAAGAAATATTCAATCAATCAAGGTTCTTAGAGCTTAGCTTGATTGATTTTTATTTTTTATAATCCTTTTTTTATTTTTTCCTTTCTCTTTTTTCTTGTTTTATTTTTAAGATTTGGTGATATTATGGATAAGGAATTGTTGGACGAGCTTAATTATGAGATTCAATTGCTTTTGAAGTTTGGTTTTTATTCAGATGATGAAATTTTGGAAATTATCGATGATGAATTTATAGAAGAGAATTTAAGTGAAGAGTCCATATCCAAGGTATTTTTTGAAAATAAAAAGAATTTTGAAGAGTTTGAGAATGATTCAGAAGACTTTGGGAAATTGGAGGAAGCCTTTTTGGAGCTTTCCGGAAATAAGATATTGACAATCCATAATGCAGGATATGATATTGAGGAAGGAATTCAGGATGCCTTTGAATTGTTTGTTCATCTAAGAAACAATAAGATTGATGTTGATGGATTTGCATTTTACAGTTTTGAGGACATTGAATCAGCTATTGAGGAGGAATCATTGAAAATAGCATTCGGTGACTTTGAATATGATGAAAAGAAAGGTCTTGAGATTGGAAAGAGAGTTGCAAATGCTCTTAAAAGTGCTGGATTTGACCTGTCTTGGAATGAATCAATAGATGAAAGGATAATTATTAATGATTTTAAGTGGGAAAAGGCCTATTCTGGAAAGGAATATTCAATGGACGGAGCACTTGAAACTTATATTGAATTGAACAAGGAATAAATTTGATTAAGGATTATTTTTATTTTAATTCATTTTTTTAATTTAAAAAAAGAATTTCTGATTTTTAATAGTATTTAATTCTTATTTTAACTTTAAATGGTTTTTTATTAGTATTTTCATGTTTATATTTTATTTTAAATCCGGAAATTATTGAAAGTCTTATTTTGGGGAATTTAATGAATAAAAGGTCTAAGGAAATTATAGAGGATGCTTTTTCTCAAGGCAAGTGGACCTGGCTTGAAATCGACAGCAATTCAGATTCATTGTATCTTGAGTTTGAAAAACTTAGATTCATCAGCCGCCTTGTAATCAATCAGCTTTATGATTTAAGCAATACTAACTATGAACAGGATCATAGAGGAGAATTGGCTATTCGTTTTGGTCAAAATCTTTATTTTTTCCTTTTTTACAATGAAACTGAAGATCTGGACTTTTTGGATTTGGATAATGAATATCTGGAAAGATTATTGTCTGGTGATGAGAAGATCACTGATGAGAATTCCTACTTTTTTAAAAACTTTGAACTTGATGTTAAAAACTTCAAATTTCAGGATTTGGAACTTAAGATGGATTTAATCCGCAGATTTAAAAACAGGAAGGTTTTAATCGACAGCAGTCAAAATCAGAATTATGACTTTTTCCTATGCTTTGAATGTGAAAATATTGCTGCAATTCTGGGAGGGGACATGATCAATTTCTTCAATGATTATGATGCCTTGAATGATGACGAGATAAAAAGAATTTCAAACAATTGGTATATGTATTATATGGATTACTGGAATAAGAAAGGAAGCGAAAAGGAGTATGAATTGGACTTGCTTTGTGAAGAGATTCCTTTAAAGTAATAGTTTCGATTTGATATAAAGTTTATTTAATTTTTCTTTGATTTTTATTTATTTTTTAATTAAATTATTATTAAATTTTTATTTAGTTTTTATTTGATTTTTATTTGTGATTTGGTGTATTTATGAAGGCTTTAGAACCGGGATATAATTATTTTGATGAAAATTCCTACTTTTTTGGAGAGGTTCCACATCAAAGAGCTATTGAAATAGCTGATTATGAGTTCTTTTGGAACACTCTTGATGAATTGGCTCCTTTTGGTAGTGAAGAGTCATATTTGGCATTTTCAGAACTTTGTGACTGGTTAATTGACAACCCGAATACTCCAATAATTGAATGTTTCAGATGGATTTTAGATTCATGGGACATTAAGATAGAGGATTTTAACGATTCGGTTATTGAGAATGAGAATATATTGAAGATAATCTATGATCTTGATTTTAATGATGATTTGATGATGCTTGATTATACAATCATAAGCACTGGTTTTGGACAATTGATTCTTGAGGGAAAAATAGATTTGGATGTAAAAAACATTATTCAATTGTCTATTTTACGTCAAATGAATTCCTATGTTTTAGACGCTTCTTTAGGAGACAATACTGACTGGAAATACGAAAGGTACATGTATCTTCAAAAGTTATTGGACATTCTTGAAGATGCTTGACTTTTTAATTATTATTGTTTTTTTTATTTTTTTTAATTTTTTTAATTTTTTTAGTTTTTTTAGTTTATATTATTAATTGAATTTTATTCATTGCTTGAGGTGTTTTAAATGACTGGTTTGGATTTTGATGAGGAGAGTATCGTATTAACTCCATTTATTCTTTATATTGATTATATTAACCTCCAATTTAACAATTATCTGAAGAAAAACTTTAAGGAAATCACTCCAAGGGATTTTACTTATTTGGTAAATATCTTTTATCATGAAAACATTTCCCAAAGGGAGTTGGCTGAACTTTTACATGTTTCAGAGTCTAATGTTGCCCAGATTATTAAAAGGTTGGAGAAAAATGATTTGGTCTTTAGAGTTCCTGATGAAAGGAATAAAAGTAGAAAAATCATTAATTTAACTGAAAAGGGTAAAAAGATTTATTTTAAGTTACTCAGACTTATTTTTGTAGAGGAATATAAGTTTTTTAGCAATTATGACTCTGAAGAGGTTGATAAATTTAAGCATATGATTTATGATTATTCCAATAGGGCTGTTGAAAATGCTTTGTATTTAAATTCAGATGAGGATTAATATTATTGTATTTTTACTTTTTTACCT
>NZ_CALCYR010000176.1 GCF_937906425.1 uncultured Methanobrevibacter sp.
TATTTTTAAACTAGGTTTATTATTTTTTAAAAAAAAGCCGTTATTAATTTTTTAATAATCTGATTATTTTTATTTAAAAAAGTAGGTTATATAATTAAAAATTTATTAATTTATTATAAAAAAAGTAAAATATAGGAGTTTAAACTCCTATTAATGTTTGTTTTGTATTTTTAATTTATTGATTATTTTTTAACTATTTAGTCACTGTAATAGTGCTTTTTTTACTTACTGCCTTATAATTTGAATTTCCAAGGAATTTCATTGTTATTGCATATTTCTTTGCAGTACTTAATTTAAAGCTAAGTTTAGCCACTCCTTTTGTGTTTGTTTTAACGGTGTATGTTTTTCCATTAAGAATAACACGTACTTTAGCACTTTTAATGGCTTTATTTGCACTTGTCAACAATTTAAAGGAATAGGTCTTTTTTGTGTTCTTCTTGACCTTTAAATTTGAAGATGTGATTTTAGCCTTTTTGCTTCCCGCTTTAACTACAATGGTTCCTGTTTTGCTGATTGGATTGTAAGTGGAATCTCCTGCAAATTTAACAGCAACTGAATAGGTCTTTTTAGTAATCAAATTAACTTTAACCTTAGCTATTCCGGTTTTATCAGTTTTTACAGTGTAGGTTTTCTTGTTGATTGTAATTTTCACTGTTTTGCTTGCCAAGGCCTTGCCTTCACTTGTGCTAAGCTTTACCTTAAAGTAGGCATCTGATAATGGGAATGTAGTTAATTTGTAAGTTGTTAGTTTAGGGCTGTCCTTTACTGTAACCGGTTTCGCTTCCTCCTTATCACTTGGAATTTCAGATTCATTTACACTCAATTCCCTATTCGGTGATAATGCCACCAGTTCATTTATCCCTTCAAGAACTGCTGTAATCCTATTGGATCCATTAATGAAACTGTCCTTAAGTTCACTAAAGTCTGCAATGGCAGAACCATTTTCAATTAAAACTTTTTTATAGATTTCTCCTCCTTGAGGTTCTACAGTTTCATTATAATCGTTAAGATAGAACACTGCATAGAAATTATTGAAGTCTAATGCAGGATTTCCATTTGAATCAACAATGGATAGGTTATAAACTCCTTTGGAACTTTGGCTAAGTTCTAAACTTAAAGAAAGATTATATGCTCCATTATTGTTTGGAGCGTTTACATCCCATGGGATTGTGGATGTATAAAAGCTGTGTCCGCAAACGATGTCATTGATTACATAGGAATGGTTAAGGTAGTTGTATCCCTTATCCTGGCTATAGGTTCCGTTTGAAATTCCAACGTATGTGTAGGTGTCATTTTCACTATTGTATACATAATCCCCATAGCTTTCGTCTGGAACATAAATTGTGTGGTGCACTATCATGCCTGTGTGGCCTGTAAAGATATTGTTGTCAATAGCTGTTAGGCTTTCTGCTCCCTTGTCACCATTTAAATTGTAGCATTGGTAATCGTAAAGGATTGCATTTGCTCCATTGGATATGAAATAGTTTCCTTTTACATCAAACTTGCTTATGTTTGTATTTAGATAGATTCCGGATTCTCCATTGTTTTTAATCAGGTTGTTAATCACTGAAAGATTGTCTGCAGAGTAGGCTTCAATTCCAATCTGGTTTTCTGTAATATTGTTTGTTCCAATATAAACTTCAGATACCTCTTCTCCGATATGTATTCCAGAGTTTTTTCCTCCGGATATTATATTGTCTGAAATGCTGATATTTGAGGAATTGTCTATTGTAATTCCGTTGATTGTATTGTTTATTATATTGTCATGGATGGAGACATTATTTGCATTTCTTATTAGAATCGGTTCGTAGATGAAGTCCTGTGGATCATAATCTGAACCTTCAACCACCCATCCTGTCCAGTTGATTGTAAGGTTTTTAAGCTCTATGTCACTTGCACCGTCAACATAGATTGCAAATGGGTTATATGTATTGTATGCAATTGAATAGTTGTTGTTTAGGAATTCAAATCCTTCGATTGTTGTTCCACTGCCCGCTTCTGAAATGTGGAAGATTCCATACATTCCAGAGTATGCTGGAAATTGGTGGTGTGGACAAGGTCCAAGACTTGTTCCAGGGGCTGCAATAAGATGTAATGTTTTATTGATTTCAAAATGACAGTGCATGAACATTCCGTGGAACATTATTGTATCTCCGTCACTTGCAGCATCCAAGAATGGTTGGACAGTAGGATTTAGGACTTGATTAGGGTTTGAGGTATCGACATAAATATGTTTGATGTTTGTGGCACTGTCTGTCAATACTTTAATTCCGGTGATGTCCTTATTTGTTATTGTGTCTTTTTCAATATCTTCCGCATTGCTTTCCAATTCAATTGTTTCAATTTCTTCTGCATTTGTTTGCAATTCAATGCTTTCAATTGGATTGGAATTGTCAAGATCTGATTGGTCTTGGATTGAATCAGAAATGTCATTTTTGTCATTAGCTATTTCATTACCTTCATTAAGTTCATTTATTTCATTAACTTCATTTATTTTATTAAGTTCATTTATTTTATTAAGTTCATTTATTTCACTTTTTTCACTTATTTCATTTGTTGTAGTGATATCACGTAAATCGGAACTGTCCTCGGCTGATATTGCTCCGATTGAGAATAATAAAATAGTAAAAATTAATGAAATGATGAATATCTTCTTTAATTTCATAATAATCGCTCTATATATTGATTTATCCATATTTTAAATTTTTATGATTAATATAGTTATGATTTTTATATTTTTATTTTTATTTAAAAATCATCATTGTTATATATTATATTGCTTATCGTGATATATAACTATTGTTATAAAATTTAAATCAATTTAAATGAGTAAAAAATTAAGTTAATAAGATTTGTTAAAATGGTTTTATGGTTAAAAAAGAGTAAAAATAGTAAAAATAGTAAAAAACAAGTAATTTAAAAGTTAAAATTAGTTAAAAGTAGTAAAGTTAAAAAGAAAGTTTAAATTAGTTAAAACTTAGTAAAGTTAAAAAGAAAAACTTAAAAAGAGTAAAAGAAAAATAAAAAGAAAATTCTTAGTCTAAAACACCAAGTTCATCTAATTCTTTAATTATGATGTCGTGGGAAATTTTAGTCATGATTTCTCTAATTAGGACTTTTTCATTTCCTTTATTAGTGTAACCATTTTTTTCAAGAATATTTGTTAATTGTTCCTTAGTCAAATCCTCTAAAATGATTCTGATTTCTGTTACATCAATATCTGCCATATAATCCTCTCCCAATTTTTACTAAATTTTATTAATTGAATAATTAATAATAATTCCATAATCTAATTGGATTAATATTTATTTGTAAAAGTATTTAAATTTTGGTTTATGTTTTTAGAATATTTTTTCATATGTCTTCAATCATCTGTTGAATATTGGATTTGAAAAGAAATAATTTTTGGAAAAAATATTTCTTTTATTAAATTAAAAATATCTTTTATAATTTCATATGATTTACTTATGAGCTATTGTTTAATTTATCTTTCTTTCATTTAAATTAATCCATGAATCATTCTCAATGCATCTAGTAAACCGTGGCTATATTCAATGCAACCAAATGCAGTTCTTGTATCTTTTTTCTCAAGATAATATTTTGAATCATTCCAATAGTCTATAGCTCTATCGTAAACTTCCTTTTCCTTTCCTTCAAAACTAATGTGTTCTACCTGTTTAAGGTTTCTTTCAAGTTTTGCAATGTCTATAGCTATTTTCTCTTCACTTTCAAGATCTTTCATTTTTTCATCTCATAAAACAATATAATAAAATTTTTAAATTTAATAAAGTTTGAATTGGATTTTTTAAATTTAATTATTTTTTTTTTAGAATTTTGATTAATTAATTTGTAAATTTGGTTTTTTTAAATTTAATTATTTTTTTTAGAATTTTGATTAATTAATTTGTAAAATTAAAAATTCTAAATTGGATAAATAATTAAATTAATTAAATTAATTAAAATAAATTTATCAAAATAAATTAATCAAATAAAATTAAATTAATTAAATTAATCAAATAAATTAAAAAAATATTCGTTTTTAATTATAATCTTCTTCTTTGAACCGGTTTGCGGTTTAATTCTTTCCATACATGGAATACCCTTTGTCCAACTGTAAAGTAGGAAAGAATTACAAGAATGACTATAACATAATAGAAAATCGCATTTGAGTGTGCAAGGCTTGCAATTATTGCACCAATCATTAAAATAATTAATCTAACTGCACGTTCAGCTATTCCTATATTGCATTCAACTCCTTGGGATTCAGCTCTTGCCCTTACATAACTGACTGTAATTGCTGAATGAATAGCTAAAACTCCTATAAACCAATCACAATATCCTCCAAATATGATTCCTATAAAAATTATTGCATCAGCGAATCTGTCCATTGTTGAATCGAGGAAAGCTCCAAATGGGCTTGCCCTGTTGTGATATCTGGCAACTGCACCATCAACAACATCCAGAAATCCGCTAAGTAAAATGAATAACGCTCCTGCAAGCAAGTTTCCTGTTGCAAAGAAATAAGCGGAAATAATTGCAATGAATGGAGAAATAATTGTTACAATGTTTGGATTGATATTCAATCTTTTAGCTACAGGTTCCAATATTTTTGTAAGTAATGGTCGTAAATTATTAAGCATAATTTTAATTATAGTAATTTACTAATATATATTTATTCTAAAATTAGAAAAGTGGGAAATAAATTTTTATTTTTTTAGTTTTTTTTTAAATTCTAAAATTAGAAAAAAATGAAAATATAAATTTTTATTTTTTTAAGGTTTCTATACTAATTTAATTTTTTAGTAATTTAGTGAAAAAGTGTGTTTTTATGAAAGTATTTAAGTTAAGCCCAGAAAATCCAGACATTGATTTAATCAATGAAGCCATCGATATCATGGCTTGCGGAGGGATAATTTTATATCCTACCGATACCGTTTATGGATTGGGAGCAAATATTTTCAATAATGATGCCGTAAAGAAAATTTATGAAATAAAGCAGAGGGATTCTTCCAAACCGATTTCCGTTTTGGTAAGGGATATGGAAAGTATGGAGCTCATTGCTCACTTGAATAAAAACTCTCGTCAGACTCTTAATCAATGGCTTCCCGGACCTTTCACTTTTATTCTAAATAAAAGAAAAATTGTTTCGCCCTTTGTTAGTTCAAGCACTAAGGTAGGTGTTAGGATACCTGATTATCCAATTGCAAGGCAACTTGCTTCCATATTTCCAATTACAACAACCAGTGCAAACATTGCAGGTGAAGACACATTCTCCAATCCTAAAGACATTTTAAGGCAAATTGGGGATGAAATCGATTTGGTGATTGATGTTGGGGAATTGGACAAGAATCAGGCTTCCACTGTAATTGATTTAAGCTCTTCTAATCCTACTCTTGTTAGGAAAGGTTTTATTGGAGAAGATTTTAATTCATTAAAAGAAAACCTTGATATTTAATATTATAGTTTTGAAAACTAATTATATTGAAAAAAATTATGGGAAATTATGCTAAAATAATAATGAAATATAATAAAATAATAATTAAATAATAATAAATC
>NZ_CALCYR010000177.1 GCF_937906425.1 uncultured Methanobrevibacter sp.
ACTTTAATTTTTTAATAAAGAATAAATAAAAAGTTTGAAATAAAACTTTAATTTTTTAATAAAAAATAAAGAAAAAGTTTGAAATAAAACTTTAATTTTTTAATAAAGAATAAATAAAAAGTTTGAAAAAAAAGAGTTTATTGTTTTATTTATAAAAAAAGAATAAAAATGATAAAAAAATCTATTTACCCGAATAAAATCAAAAAAAGAACAAAAATGATAAAAAAATCTATTTACTGGAATAAAATCAAAAAAGAAAAAATAATAAATTTTAAAGCATTATAAACCTTTAGCAAGTTTATAAGCCAGTTTTAAGCTTCTAATATAACCCTCTACGCTTTGGTCCCTGCTTGTGTCAATGAAAATCTCATCTATTCCAAGGGTTACAGCACCATAGCTAGGCCATGAATCAAGCAATATGAGAGCTCTGAAAATAATATTTCCAAATATTCCATCACTGGCAAGAATAACGTTATTTCCATCTTTTATAGCCTGTTCAAGAAGAATATAATAGTTTTTGATTGAATAGTTTTTAGACTCATCATCACTTCCATTGTCAAAGTTTTCCAATTCTTCAAATCTTTCAATCAATTCTTCACATAGATTTTCAGACTCTTTTAAACTTCTATCTATCCTATTGGTTCTTCCATAATCATCCTTTCTTCCTTCAGAAAGAATAGCTATCTTAGGGATTTTGCCAAGGGATTGAATAAAATTTGCAGCTTGAATAGCTAAACTTGCCTTTTCCTCTAAAGTGTGACCCTCATCTATTCCTACAGGAGTAAGTAAAAATTCATAATCCTTATCAAAGCGATCGTCATCTGAAGTGTTTACATAGGTTGCCCTGTTTACCTTTTCATTTGACTTGAATTCCTTAATGGTCTTTATTACCATGGAAGCGTTTAGAGAACCTCTTACAACAGCATCAATATTCGGATCTATAAATGCATCAAAGAGCTCCTCTTCAGTCCTAACAAGCATGACATTTAAATCTTCAATTGATTCCAACTCACGTGAAGCAAGTAAAATATTATTGTTTTCACCTAATCCAGCTACAATATTAATCATATTAGTTGATTTATTATTTATTTAATTTATAGTTTTATAAAAAAGAACGAAAATTGAATAATTTAATAGGATTTCTAAGAATTATAAAAAATGATTTTATTAATTAAAATAAAAAAAATAAAAATTAAAATATTAATTAAATTAATTTAAATTAAAAAATAATAAAAAATAAGAAATAAAAATAAAAAAAATAATAAAAAATAATTAAAATAAAAAAACAATGAAAAATAAGAAATAAAATTAAAAAAAAATAATAAAAAATAATTAAAATTTAAAAATAATAAAAATTAATTAAAATTTAAAAATAATAAAAAATAAGAATTTAAAAAACTCTTAAATTAGAATTGTTTTCCTAATTCATAAGCTTCTTCTAATTTATTTTTTTGCTCTTCTGCAACAATACCTGCTGGACCGGCACTTCCTGCGTCAACTACACCAATTACATCATATCCCATAAATTCAAATGGAGAGAATTTGGTTAATTCAATATATTGTTTATAGGTTCCTTCAGCTTGGTTTTCAGTAAAGATAAGTGCTGCCTTACCGCTTAAACTCTTGTCAGGGTTTTGACCAATTGCATAGAAACGATCTACAATAAGTTTTCCTTGAGCAGTCATTTGACCATAGTAAATAGGGCTTGAGAAAATAACACCATCTGCATCTACCAAAGCATTGATGATTTCATTTCCATCGTCTTCACGTACACAGTCAGGATTTTCTGCACAGAACATGCATGCCTTACAAGGAGCGATTTCACATTTTTCAAGATAGTATTTAACTACTTCATGACCATTTTCCTCTGCCCCTTTAATCATTTCATCCATCAATACGTCACAGTTTCCACCTTTACGTGGACTAGCTTGCAATGCTATAATTTTCATTTTATATCCTCCAAAACCAATTTCATTTCAATTTTTAAAATATCTTTTAAAAATTTGAAATTATTTAATTAAACTGTCATATTATTTTAATTTTTAATTAAAATAAATCTAAATACCTGTAAGATTAATAAACTTAAAAATATTAATCTATACTTTATTTTCTTTTTAAAATTATATAAATTTAATTAAAATAAGTTAAAATCAGTCAAAATATTAAAAAATAAGTTTAAAGATTATATTAAAAATTTAGTGAAAATAAATAAACTATTTAAACATTAAGACTGAAAATAAGTTAAAAAATTAGTGAAAATAGATAAAATATTACAAATTAGTTAAAAAATTATTTAAAAATTATATTAAAAATTAGTTAAAAAAACTAAAAATAATCTAATTATCTAAAAAAACTAATAAAAGACATTAATCCAAATTGCCTAAAAAAAGCTAAAAAAAGTTAAATAAACTAAAAAAAGCTAAAATAAACTAAAAAAATCTAAAATAAACTAAAAAAAGCTAAAATAAACTAAAAAAAGCTAAAATAAACTAAAAAAAAACTAAATAAACTAAAAAAAGCTAAAATAAACTAAAAAAAATCTAAAATAAACTAAAAAAAACTAAATAAACTAAAAAAATCTAAAAAAATCTAAAATAAACTAAAAAAAGATAAAAAAAGATAAAAAAGATAAAAAAAGAAAATAAAGCTAGTTAACTTATGTTAACATAGCTTTGACTCCTTTAGAAGCAAGTAACTTCATAAAGGAACCTTCAGGATACATAGCAATATGTCCTGAATTGTATTCGTCCAATGCAGATTGAACCATTGCAGTTCTTTTGTCTGGCTGTTTAGCTGCTTTCATTAAAGCATGAGCCACAGTCATAACAGAGTCTCCTCTGTTTAATCCACCAGTGTCTTGCTCTTCCCTAATGAAATCAATACCAGTAGCATTTACCTCAGTACCATTAACCTTCAATTTTCCAGCAGAGGAAATAATCCTGTCAATAGCTTCACTGTTTACTGCAATAACTGCATCTGCAGTATAATTGGTATTATACTCAAGAATCTCTTTTGCATATTGCATACATAATTGATTGTCTTCCCAATAGAAACAATCGTGTAATAATAATCTTGATCCGGCACCCATAGCCTGATATTCAGAAGGTTCAGCAACTGTAGGATGTATCATACCATGAGGATAGATAGGAGTGTAGTTCTTAATACCACCGTCATCCAAGTGGACTAAAAATGCCATATCACATGCTCCCATACCAGGTCTAGGTTCACTTTCATCAATAGCACAAACTAAAATATCTTTTTCACCTGTTGATAAATCTGTTCCTCCAAAGAAGATATTGCCTAATCCAATTATAAGGAGGCCTATTAAAATAACAACCAAGATTGCTATAATTAGTTTTTTTCTGCGATTCATAGTTTTCTCCCTTTAATTTTTAGGAATTATGAATTAATAAATATAATAATCATTCATAAGTAAATAAATTTAATTGCATAATAGATTAATCAAATTCTATTATACTGAATATAATAAGTATATATTTGATTATTATTTCATATAATACTTTCTATAATTTTAAACTAAAATCCATTAGAAAGAAAGGATAAAAAGGAAAATATTTAATTTTTTAATTAAATTAAATCAAAACCATTAAAATTTCATATTTATTTAGGATTTTGAAGAATTAGCAATAAATTAAACTTAAATTAAATTAAAAAAATTGTTTTTTAAATTTAAAAAGCAAAAAAGAATAGGAAAAGTAAATAAAAACTTAAAAAAAATTACTAAATTTAATAAATAGTAAAAAAAAGAATAAAAAAAAGAATAATAATGAATAAAAATAGATAAAAAAGAAATTTAAATAAAATTCAGTTAAAAAGAAAAAATAGCTTTTCAATTTAACAAGAAAAAAACAAGAATTTCAAGTAAAAAAAGAAAAAATAGCTTTTCAATTTAACAAG
>NZ_CALCYR010000178.1 GCF_937906425.1 uncultured Methanobrevibacter sp.
TATTAAATATAAAATAAAATGTTATATAGTAATTAGGATTTTAAAATTAATTTACTATTATTATGATTAATCAAATAAAAAATTAATTATTTAATATAATTGTGTGATTTCATGTTATTAATAGCTCAAAATCATTTTCAACTTATAGTCGAAGTAGGTTTGATTTTACTGGCTACAATGATATTTGTAATCAATCTTGTTCCATTGTCATTAAGTGTAGTTACTTTCCTGTCATTATTCCTGTCAGGTAGTTTCGTACTCTTGTTTGGAGGGGACTTGGCTTTATTGGTATTGTCATTTGGTCAGCACGAATTTACTCACCCATTTGGTCCAATAGCTGTTTTGGCTATTGTATCCTCATTGGCTTCTGTCAAGGTTATGGAAGGGTCGGGAGTTGAGGTGGACCGACTTAAGAAGTTTGTTTATTTTTTCCTTTTGGCAATTACAGTATTTGGTGGAGCAATGCATAGATCTTTCTTATTATTATGGTTTATAGGTCTATTTATAGGATATACAATTATTTCCAAATCATTTAGACAAAAATCCATTCTTACCATGAAAAGAATTTTGATGTTCTTTGGTATTGCTCTTGCAGCATTTGGAGTTTTGGAAGTTATTTCAAGAATTTTAAGCATGGAAGTTTTCTCTCCTGTACTCAGGATTTCAAGGCTTGCTCAAAATTCATTATCCAGTTTAAAATTGGTAATTGGAAATACATATCTAATTGGTCACGATCCTGAATCTTCATATTGGCCAAGCAGCACTGGATTTGCAGATGGTTACATCAGTTTGCCAATGCAATTTATTCTGATGTTCGGTTTGCCGTTCCCATTGTTCTTCGGGCTTTTGGTAACCAAGAAGGATACTATCGATTATATGCTTCCAGGTATTTTCGGTTATTCTTATGACTTCGGGTATTTAACATTTTTCATATTGCTTTTATTGGTTTTACTGGTAATTATTGTGGGCTTATTGGTTCTTCGTGAATACAGAACTAAAAGAGAAAAGAACAATAAGAAATATCTTGGTAAAGAGGTTCTTTTAATCGGTTCCCTTACTGGATTCATATCCCAAGCTATTATTGGTTTATTCCTTTTCAACAGGACTGTAAACGGTATGGCATTACTTACATTTATGTTCTTGGGTTCTTTAGTTTTAGCTCATTCAGTTACTCTTAAAAGAGAAAGTAATGAAGTTTTAAGCCAATAATTTAATTTTAACTTCTTATCTTTTTTTATCTTTTTTTTTATCTTTTTTTATCTTTTTTTTATCTTTTTTCATTTTTGAATTGTTGAAACCATAACTGTTGGGGTTCCGACGAACCTGGAGAGCCTGTCTTCTGCAAGGCTTCAAAAACTATTTATAACAAAAAATTTAAATATAAACACAGGTGAATTCGTTGGATTTTAATACTGCATACATATTGGAAATAATTGTTGAAATAATTGTTTTTTTAGCTTTGATGGGTGTTGGAATTTTTGTTATGAAAAAACTGAAAGGCAGTGACAACAAATTCATTAGTCCGAAGGAATATTTGCCTGATGAAGAAATACACTCAATCAGACAGTTATATTATCTGTTAATGATGTCTTTATGTTTTTTTGTAGTCATATACATCCTTGTATTTACCAATTATGATTTGTTATATGTTACAGTATTTGACACTCTTTTTTCATTATATATTGCAATTACATTTGAAAATTCAAAATGGCGTAAACTGTTGGTATTGATGTTAATACCTTACGGATCTTTAACTTACATATTGTTTGGCTATACATTGGTAAGTCTATTGGATCTTATTCATATTCCGGTATTCTTATATTTCATCAAGTATTATTATGATCGCTTCAAAAAATACACTGAAACAAACAGTTTGGGAATTACAATTGTTTTATTGTTTTTAATCGTATTCGTTAGCTTTTTCATAACCCTCTTTGTTGAAAATGCCAACCCATTAGATGCTCTTGTAATGGTTTCCAATGCATTCACAAGTAATGGATATGCCGTTTTAGGAAATTCCATTCCCGGAAAGTTAAATAGTGTCCTACTGGTATGGGGCGGTTATATACTTTCAGGCGTAGGTACTGCGACATTAACTGCCGCACTTTTAATCAATCATTACAATAAACGCTTTGACAAGCTGGAAGAGTTAATAAAAAAGAATAATGATGAGTAGTTGACATATGCATGAAATCAAATCTTTTATGCAAAATCCTGCTTTAACCTGTTAAAAAGCAAAAAAGAATTCAAAAAACAAAGCTCTCCTTTTTTGAGTTCCTAAAACTCTTTTAAAAAATAGCTAAAATAACTGATTAAAAATATATAAATAAATTTTTAAAATTGTTTTCAACAGACCCTTTATTTTATTTTTATTCTATTTTAATTAGCTATTTTTATTTTATAATTATTTTTATTAATTTATTTTATTTTTTAGCTTTTTTTTAGCTTTTTTGTAAATTTTTTCAATTTTTATTAATTTATTTTTTTAGTTTTTTTTGTAAATTTTATTAACTCTTATTAATTTATTTTATTTTTTAAGCATTTTTTTCATTGAGTCTATAAACTTTTTTAGCATTATTTTTCAAAATAGTAATATTTAATTATAAACATCAATATAAATATTTATGTTAATCTTTTAATTTTATAATATTTTTTAAAACCCTTTTTATTGAGTTTGTTTTAAAATTTTTAAAATGATTTTACAGATTTTTAAAAAGATTTATAAATTTTAATACTTTTTATAACTTATATTATTGATTAAAAGACTTTATTAAGATTACAAGAATATTTTCGGTGATTATGTTGATTATTGGTGGTTCAGCTTCACAAAAGTTAGCAGCTGAGGTTGCTAAGAAATTAGGGGAAACTTTAGCTCTTTTAGAGACTAAAAAGTTTCCGGATGGAGAAAGGTATATCAGGGTAAAGGAAGAGGTTGAAAAAGAGGTAACAATTATTCAATCCACTGGTTTTCCTCAGGATGAAAATTTGGTTGAATTATTGTTTTTAATCAGAACCCTTAAGGACTTAGGTGCTGAGCATATTAAGGTTGTTACTCCATATCTTGGTTATGGTAGACAGGAATTAAGATTTAAAGATGGTGAAGCAATTTCCGCTCAATTGGTAGCTAATTTAATTGAGGAATCTGGTGCAGATGAATTTATTTCAATCAATTTACACGAAGACAGTGTAAGGGATTTCTTCAATATTCCAACTGCCAATCTTTCAGCCATGCCTCCAATTGCAGAATATATTGCTAAAACAGTTGAAGATCCTATAATCATTGCTCCTGATAAAGGGGCTCTTGGTTTTGCAGAGGAAATCGCTGAAATATTGGGTTGCAACTGTACCTATATGAGCAAGGTCAGATTAGGTCCTGATAAGGTTGAAACCAGAATTGTTGATGTTCAATGTGATTTTGACAGTGAAGATTTGGAAAAGGCTAAGAAAGATTCTAAAGTTAACATTGACTCTGTTGAAGGAAAAGAAGCGGTCATTATTGATGACATTATTGCAACCGGTGGAACTATCGTTAATGCAATAGGTATTTTAAAGGAGCATGGTGCAAAATCAGTGGATGTTTATTGTGTTCACCCTGTTTTGGTTAATGATGCAGTTATTAAAATATCTGCAGCAGGAGTTCGTGAATTGGCAGCTACCAATACTTTAAAATCTGATGTAAGCAATATTTCAGTTGCTAAACTCATTGCTGATGCTTTAAGATAATTTTAGAATGTTTTTTTTATTTGGAATTTTTTAAATAGTCTTTTATTATTTTAATTTTTTTAAATTATTGATTTTTTAAAAATTTCATTTTCTTTATTTTATTTTGATTTTTAATTGATCTGGAATATTTGTTTATTTTATTTTATTTTGATTTTTAATTGATTTGAAATATTTGTTTATTCTATTTGAATTTTTAACTAATCAAAATCATTCTTTTAATTTTATTAAAACAATCCAATTCTGTTTGAATGTTTTTTAACAGTTTGATATTTTATCAATAGTTTTATATTATATTAATTAATAAAATAGTATTGTATTTATTAAAGATAATTTTGGATAAATTTTTCTTAAATTAATTTTTTTTAGGAATAATGTTTTATTGGGGATAAAAATGCACGAATTAGCTATGGCTCAAGGGATTTTAAATGCAGTGCTTGAAACTGCTGAAGCTAATGATGCAATTGAAGTAACTGAAATTGTTATGGAAATTGGCAGATTGGCAATGTTGAATCCTGAACAATTAAAATTTATGCTTGGTGTTTTATGTGAAGATACCATAGCAAAGAATGCTGAACTTATTATTGAAAATATTGACGTTGAAATTGACTGTCATAACTGTGGCTTTAAGGGAGTTGCAAATGTTGATGACAGTGATCATTACGCTCCAATGATTTTATGCCCGGAATGTGAAAGTCATAGGGTTGAAATCAAAAACGGTAAGGATGTAACTGTTAGGAATATCAGTATTGAAAAAGAGGATGATGAATAATTTTTTTAATTATGCTTTTGAATAATTTTTTATACGAATCAAGATATTCCTTAAAATTTATTTTGCTTTTGAATAATTTTTCAAGGCATTACTAATTTTTTGATTTTGCTTTTGAATAATTTTTCAAGGCATTAATAATCAATTAAAAATCCTGCTTGGATTGGAGGATTTTATGGCCAAACATTTACTGGTCTAAATATTAATTAATCCATTAATAATTTTAATACTTTTAATCAAAACTATTGATTTAATTAATTATTATTTTAATATTATTACATTTATATATTTATTTTAATTTAAGAAGGTGTATGATATGCATAAAGTAGCAGATGTAGAAGTAGCTAAGAACATTATGGATGCCAACCAAAAATTGGCACATAAGAATTTACATGTTTTAGAAGATAATGATATTTTTTGCATTGACTTTGTAGGAGCAATCGGATCAGGTAAAACTGCTCTTATTGAAGATATTATTGATGCAGTTGATGAAAAGATCGGCGTACTTGCCGGAGACATTATCAGTGATTTTGATGCTGAAAGAATCAAGTCTCATAATGCGCCTGTTGTAGGATTGAATACAGGTACTGAATGTCACTTGGATGCTCATCTGGTCAGTCATGGTTTAGGGGACTTGCCTCTTGAGGATATTGATTATCTTTTCATTGAAAATGTAGGTAACCTGATTTGTCCTGTTGACTTTGAATTAGGTTCCCATATGAGAATTGTTGTGGTAAGTGTTACTGAAGGGGATGACACTGTAGAGAAGCACCCTTACATTTTCCAAGGTTCAGACTTAATCATTATCAATAAGATTGACTTGGCTGATGCTGTTGGTGCAAGTATTGATAAGATGGTTGCTGACGCTAAAAAGCTCAATCCTGATGTTAAAGTTATTACCTCAAGTTTAAAAGAGGGAATTGGATTGGATGAGATTATTGCAGCTATTGAAGAATTTAAACAACATGAAGAAAGTCATCACCACCATCATTAGGTGATTAGAACTTTTTTCTTTTTTATTTTTTCTTTTTTTACTTATTTTTATCTAATTTTATTTATTTTTATTTATTTTTCCTTTTTTCCTTTTTTTCCTTATTTTTATCTAATTTTATTTATTTTTATCTATTTTTCCTTATTTTTCCTTATTTTTA
>NZ_CALCYR010000179.1 GCF_937906425.1 uncultured Methanobrevibacter sp.
AAACTTAAAATTTTCTTAAAAAAATAAAAAAAATAAAATAAAATTAAAATTAAAATTTTCTAATAATAAAAGAAATGATTAATTTTTAATTAAAATTCTAGAAAGATAGAAAATTATCTGCAGTTAAATGCCAGCAATTTAGTTTTACACATAGCCTCAACTGCATACTTTATTCCTTCCTTTCCAACCCCACTTGACTTGAATCCTCCAAATGGCATTGCATCAGTTCTGAATGAAGATTCCTTATTAATCAAAACAGAACCTGCCTCGATTTCATTTGCACATCTTAATGCATTATGAACATTTTCAGTAAATACTCCTGATTGAAGACCATATTGGGTGTCATTTGCTGTTTTAATAGCTTCATCAATTCCATCAACACGAATGATTGGAGCACAAGGGCCAAAGGTTTCCTGAGCAACTATATCCATTGACATATTAACTCCGTCCAAAATGGTAGGTTGGAAAAATGCATTTTCCCTCTTGCCTCCCAAAAGGATTTCTGCACCATCACGAACTGCACTATTTACAGACTGTTCAACATTTATTGCAGCATTTTCATTAATCAATGGACCAATATCAGTTTCCTTGTCCATAGGATTTCCCATTTTAAGCTTTTTAGTCTCTTTGATAAACATATCAATAAACTCATCAGCAATCTTATTGTCCAAAATAATCCTTTTTACGCCAATACAGACCTGACCTGAAAAGGAAAATGCACCTGAAACTGCAGCACTTACAGCATTATCAATATTTGCATCATC
This sequence comes from uncultured Methanobrevibacter sp., assembly GCF_937906425.1. Lineage (GTDB taxonomy): Archaea > Methanobacteriota > Methanobacteria > Methanobacteriales > Methanobacteriaceae > Methanobrevibacter. The sequence goes on from NZ_CALCYR010000179.1 coordinate 765, forward strand.
CAATACAATCAATGGATCATTTCCACCTAATTCCAAGGTCAATTTTTTCATTCCCGCCCTTGATGAAATAAACAAACCTGTTGCAACACTTCCTGTAAAGGTTATCTTATCAATTCCCTGGGAGACAACCATTGCATCCCCTACTTCACTTCCAAAACCTGTTACTGAATTGATTACGCCTTTAGGAAAATGATTGTTAATTATTTCAACAAGCCTTAAGGCTGCTAAAGGTGCCTCCATTGAAGGTTTCATGACTACAGCATTTTTAGCTGCAATAGCTGGAGCTATCTTATGCAATGCAAGATTAACAGGAAAATTAAATGGAGTGATTGCTCCAACAACACCTAAAGGAACTTTCTTTGTAAATGCTAAAAAGCGTTCATCTACAGATCCTGTTGCATCAATAGGTACAGATTCCCCATAAATACGTTTAGCTTCTTCAGATGCATATTTCAATGTTTCACATGACCTTTCCAATTCCCCAACAGCGTTTTTATAAGGTTTTCCAGTTTCTAAAACAATCAATTTAGCCATTTCTTCCTTTAATGAAAGCAATTCCTCATATGCATCAAAGAGATTGTTTGAAACTTCCTTACTGGACAATCCTGACAAAACTTTTTTAGCGTCATTTGCAGCTTCAACAGCCCTATCAACATCATTTCTATATGCAATTGGAACAGTGTCTACAATAGAATCATCATAGGGATTTTTAATATCATAATGGTCTGATTTATCTACAAACTCACCATTTATTAACATTTTCATAAAAATAACTCCATAAATTTAATTTAAATTAGAATCAAAATTTTATCCAATAATTAAGATTAAAATAAATAAAGAAAATATTTAATTTTTCTTAAATTACTTATGTTTTAATATTAAGTTTATTAAATTTATAGATTTATAGATTTATATAATTATTTTAATAATTATTCAAATTTGGAAGCGATATCATTAAAAGAATTGTTTAATGAATTGATCTCATTAGAGTCTAATTCTTGAGTAAAATCCACTAAATAATTCTTATACATAGACATGCAAACCAAAACAATTACTATTATTCCTCCTAAAATCAGCAACAATTCAACTGAACCTTGTCCATTATCATCAAAAATAAAAGTATGAATTTCTTTAAAAACCATATAATCATCCTAAAACTGCTTAAATTAAAATACTAAAATCCAAAAAAGCTTATTCCAAATGTATTTATCAATGTAAAAACTAAAAATGCAAGAATTGTAATTGGAATAGAAAACTTCAAGCCCTTTTTAATATCACCATACATAATCAAGGCTATTAAAAACCCCGCTAAAATCGAATGTATAATAAGATAGATTTCACTTGCAAGAGGCGCAATTTCACTGATTGCACTTATCTTACCTAATTCTTGCATAAATGAGGAATAGACTCCAACCATCCCCAATGCAAAGGGGGCGGCAATTACAGATGCAAGAACTAAAAACATAACTGACATCATAACTGAAGACTTTCTTTCACGTTTTAAAATAATCATTGCCCTTAAGTCATCACTTACATCACTTATGACATCGGCCAAACCGCCACCACTTTTATGAGCATTTAAAATTATCTTAAAACTTCTCTCCAAATCCTTGGAGTTCAGTCTAATTGCCATATTATAGAATGACTCATCAAAACTCTTTCCCATCCTTATTTCAACAACAGCTCTTTTAAGCTCATCATACAATGGACCATTCCCATGCTGTGAAAGATCCATTAAGGCATTTTCCAAACTCATTCCAACACGCAACATAGAAGACAATTGTCTTAAAAAGTCAGGAAGTGAATTTTCAAGCTCTTCTGACCTTTTTTCAGCCCGGATAAAAACAAAGAGCAAAAAAAGTAGAATAGGCAAGACTATTGCAAAAATCATAGAAAGCAAAATATCAAATGAAAAGATTAAAGAAAAAATAGAAAATATAAGCAGCAAAACCAGAACTGAAAGAACTAAAATAGCTAGAATCTCTGATGCAAATGTAAAAATCCCCGCCCTAATAAGATATTCCTGAAACTTCAATAGAATATTTTCACTTAATTTTTCTTCAAAAAAACTTGACAATTTATAAATAAAATCCTCTACAAACATTGATTATAATTTAATTAAAGTAATAAATAAATATTTCGTAGTTTTTTTTAAAAATATTCATTTTTAAATCAATATTACTAAAATAAAACAATATTACGAAATTAAATCAATATTACAAAAAAATTAAACATTTTTAATAAAATTAAAAAAATTTAAAAAAAGTAAAAATTTAAAAAAGTAAAAAAATCATACACAATAGAAAAATAAAACTAAAAAAAGAAATAAAAATTAAAAAAATCCTATTAAAAATAAGAAAAAAATAAATTAAAAAAATCTATTAAAAATAAGGAAAAATAAAATTAAAAAAAATCTATTAAAAATAAGGAAAAAGAATAATAAAAAACAAATCCTCGATTGAAAAATAATAAAAAAGAAAATTAAAGTATTTGAGGCAAATTACCAACCAATTTTCCCTTTTTATCAACTAAAACCATATCTTCTATCCTCACTCCGAATTTCCCTTCAAGATATATTCCAGGTTCAATTGTAATTATCATATTATTTTCCAAAACTGTTTTGTCCCTATATGAAACAGAAGGATTTTCATGAATGTCCAGACCTAAACTATGACCTGTGCTATGAATAAAATTATCTCCATAACCATATTCCGCAATGATGTCTCTAGCCACCTTATCAACTTCACAAGCTTTTACACCTGCTTTTACAGCATCAACCGCCTTATCATGAGCTTCAAGAACAATATTTGAAATCTCTTCCTGCTTTTCATTATAAATAAATGTTCTTGTAGTGTCTGAACAATATCCTTCAAATTTACAGCCATAATCAACCAAAACAGGAGTGTCTAATTTTACATGCCTTGGAGTTGAATGAGGCAAGCTTGAAACCGCACCTGAAGCGAAAATAGTGTCAAATGATTCAACTGCAGCACCATTCTTTCTCATCAAATAACCTAATTCATAGGCACATGCCCATTCTTCTGCCCCATCTTCCTGCTTTTGACGAACATCCAATTCAAGCAAAGACTTATGAGCAATCTCTGTGGCCTTGAATATTTTTTTAATCTCATCATCAGACTTAATCATTCTTTCAGTGGATATGACATCAGAAATAACTAAATTGAAATCCTTGAATTTTTGATAGACATTGGCAGTCAAATCTGATTCAATAGCAAGATTTTTAATATTTTCCTCCTTTAAAAAGTGAATTAAATCATCAAATGACTCATATTTTTTTATTTCAATGGAAGATGTGTTTTTTGCATTTTCCAAATCCATTTCAGAAACATAGATAATTGGATTTTCCTTGAGCACCATAAATGCAAAACTGGTGGAAAGATATCCTGAAAGATAATAAATATTGTTAAAATTAGCCACCAACATAGCATCAAGGTCATTTTCTTCCAATTTTTTTAAAATATTATCAATATGAAATTTATGAGCCTTAGCAGAATTATTTTTTAAATTAAACATGAGAAAACCTTTAAATCAATTAGTTATTAAATTAAACATGAGAAAACATTAAATTCAGTTTTTTAAATTAAAAATTATTAAATTCAGTTCTTTTTAAATTAAAACTTACTAAATTCAGTTTTTTAAATTAAAAATTATTTTTTTAAAAAATTTTTTTAAATAAAAATCCTGCGAAAATTTAATTAATAAATTATTTTTTAGAAATAAATAAAATTTAATTATAAATTAAATTTTAGAAATAAATAAAATTTAATTTAGAAATGGCTGATATTAATTATAATCCTGAATATGTTGATCCAATAAATGATGGATCAACTAAAGATGATGTACCAGAAAAACCATATTATGATGATGTCGAAGCTCCAATACCTCAAATGGTAAATAATTATAATCAACCTCAATATTATAATAATGATATTCCTTCTCAAAATGATATTCAACAAGGGTCTATAACAAATACAACAGATGGACCTTATAATTCATCTCAAGCAAGCAATAATTATTATAATAATCAATATGAATCGAATACTAATGTTGAACGACCAGTTCCAGCTCCAGTAAGAAGAAAATATAGAATGGGAGAAAATCCAAGGACTTTAATGATAATGAGTATAATACTTATTCTTATTGTTATAGCTGATGTAATACTAGAAATATGTTTTAGTTTTTTTAGTCCAATGATATTAGCAGATGATATTGCTATATTAACTATGGCTATTGTTTATTTGATTCTTATTGCAAAAAAAAGGCCTACTAATCATCCTGCTTTAGGTGCAGTGACTGTTTTTGTTTGGTTTGTTGGATTTGGAGTTAAAGGTTTTGGAATGACAAAAGCCCCTGGTAAAG
>NZ_CALCYR010000180.1 GCF_937906425.1 uncultured Methanobrevibacter sp.
ATTTAGAATTTAAAACAATAGCTTAAATAAACTTAAAAAGACCATTTAAACAATTTAGAATTTAAAACAATAGCTTAAATAAACTTAAAAAGACCATTTAAACAATTAGAAAATAAATACTAAATCAATGATTAAAAAATATTAGTTTTGTTTATTTAGACTCTAAACTGCTAATTAAATCTAAAACCAATTCCCAGTTTAAACAAACAACCAACAAACCGTTTAATGTTTAATTAAACAACTAAAGACTAAAAAAAACAAATAAGCAAATTAATTGCAGAATGATTAAAAAATTTTATTTATCCTGGCTTGTATACCAATTGATAAATTTCTCTAAAGAATTTCTTCTATGTGAGAACTGGTTTTTCTCTTCTGTAGTAAGTTCACCAAATGTTTTGCCTTCTTCCTCCACTAAAAATAAAGGATCATAAGCAAAACCAAGGTTTCCTCTTTCTTCATGAGCGATTTGACCTTTGATACGCCCTAAAAAGACCTTGGGCTCAGAATTGGGTGTGCAATAGCCAATAACTGACCTGAATTCAGCGTATCTATCGTCAACTCCTTCCATAAGTTTTAATATATTTTGATTTCCAAGAGAATCTTGTACATAAGATGAATAAGTTCCTGGAAAACCATTTAAAGCTTTTATGAATAAACCAGCATCTTCTACAATCACAGAGCGATTTAACTCTTGGCAAGCATATTTAGCACCGAATTTAGCTACATCCTCAAGAGTTCCCTGAGGTTCCATATAGCCTAAATCAATATGCTCTAGTTTAATGCCAAATTTTGAAAAAATACCCTCTGCTTCTATTACTTTATGTTCGTTCCCAGTTATAAATGTTATCATATTTCATAATATATGAAATAGTTTTTATATATTTAACTCAAATAATAAGAATAATTTTATTAAAGAAGTCAAGATTATAAACCTAAAAAGGATTTAAAAATAAAAAACTTAGTCCTAAAAAAAATAAAAAAAATAAAAAATAAAAAAACTTCGTCCTAAAAAACCTAAAAAAATAGCTAAAAATTTATAAAAATAAAGAAAAACAATTAAATTTAAAATAAAATAAAAAAAACAATTTAAATTTAAAAAAAGAATTTGAAAATAAAAATAAAAATAAAAAATAATTTAAATTTAAAAAAAATAATAAAAATATTTAAAATTAAAAATAAAATAATAAAAAATAATTAAAATTAAAAATAAAGAAAAAAGAATTAAAAAAAAACAATTAATGAGTATACCTGCCCCTACTCTCAATGTCAGCTATTTTTTCAATTGTCTTTTTAGAGTCATAAGCTTCTAAAATCCAATTAAAGCATTCACTGGCAATCTCATAGTCAATGCTCTGGAATGACTTCTTTAAAACCAAAAGGTCTGCTGCCTTGTCTTCAAGCAGATCTGAATACTTGCCTAATCCAAAGTCAAAAATGGCCAAGTCAAAATTCTTATTTTCAAAATCAATCAAAATCATATTGGATCCAGTCAAATCCCCATGAATAATGTCTGCATCATGCATCAATCTAATGTTTTTTCCAATTACTGCAGACAATTCCTTCCTATCATCACGACTCAAATCAGACATTATGTCCTTTACAAGAACTCCATTCAGCTTTTCCATAACAATGGATTTCTCATCCAAATCAATATCATAAAGAACAGGACTTCTAAGACCTGTCTTCTTAACATCAGAAAGGATTTTAGCCTCACTTCTTGTCCTATGCCTTCTGATTTTTTCATCAATCTCCCTAATGCGATATGATTTTGAAACCCTGTTTTTAACAATGACATCCTCATTTAACCATTTGGCCTCATAAATGTCAGATTCTGCACCTTTAGCCTTTAGTTCATTTGGCAAAACAAGCTTTTCCTTTCTATTGTCTACCCAAGGAGCATCAACCTCATCTGTTCTAAACCTTTGAATGATTTTAGTGTCATTCAAGTCCAACGGTCCAAAATTATCATACATCAGCTGTCCAAGCCATGCAATCATTACACCATTATCTCCCGAATATTTCATCTCAGGCATATAGAACTTTGCATAATGCTCTTCAGCCATTATCTGCATCATTTCACGAAGCCTTGAATTTGCAGAAACCCCTCCGCAAAGCAAGACCTCATCCTTTTCAGTATGTGCAAGTGCACGTTCAGTCACCTCAACAAGCATTGCAAATGCAGTTTCCTGAAGGGAATAACAAATGTCCTCAATGTCTGCACCCTTTTCATGAGCGCGCAATGCTGCAGAAAGAAGTCCTGAAAATGAAAAGTCCATTCCCTTAACAACATAAGGCAAATCAATATAGGAACCCTGTTTTGCAAGTTTTTCAACAACAGGTCCTCCAGGATGTCCAAGACCTGTTTCACGACCAAAATGATCCAGGCAATTGCCTATTGCAATGTCAAGGGTTTCGCCAAATATGCGATATCTGCCTGATTCATATGCAATGACCTGACTGTTTCCTCCGCTTACATATAATGTAACCGGATTTTTGGCTCCAGTGTCAAGTTTGCCAATTTCAACATGTCCAATACAATGGTTTACACCAACTATTGGAACACCTAGACTTAAGGAAAGAGTACGTGCAGAAGTTGCAACTGTTCTGAGCGCAGGGCCAAGACCCGGACCTTGGGAAAAGGAAATCAAATCAATATCCTTATATGAAAGACCTGCCTCTTCCATAGCCTGCGGAATAAGTTGAGGAATCCATTTAGCATGATGTTCAGCCGCTTCCCTTGGATGTATTCCGCCCTCTTCAGGAAACAATTGTTTGCCTGCCATAGCCAGAACCTTTCCATCACTGTCAACAATCCCGACTCCTGTCTTTTCTGCAGTTCCTTCAATACCTAAAGAAATCAATTAAATCAACCTTAATTTAGTTTAATAAATCATTTAAGTAAAATAATAACTAAAATCATGAAATTTTACTAAATTTTACTTTAAAAAAATAAAATAAACTTAAAGTATAGAAATTAAATTTATTTAAAAAAAGAGCAAAACAAATTAATTTTACATTGAAACAAATTAATTTTACATTTATTAAATAAATTTAAACATACATTTATATAATTTTTTCCTATAATATATTTATAGATTTAGTAAATATTAATTTAATTATTTTATTTGCAAAATTAAGAATTTATCTAAAAATTAATTAAAATTAACAAAAATCTAGCTAAATAATTAAAAAAATTTAATTAAAAACAAAAACAAAAACAAAAAAATAAAAATTTTAATTAAAAACCAATCTAAATAATTAAAAAATTTTAATTAAAAACACAAAAATCTAGTGAAAACATTAAAAATTACAATCAGATGATAAAATGATAGAAGGATTAAAAACTTATGGCTCAGAGGAATTAGTAAAAGAACTGCCAAAACTTAAAAACCCTATTTTCATATGTACAATAGCTACAACAGAAACTTCAAAAATCCCAGGACTTACTGGAGCTGGAGCCACTCCAGAATTAACAGTATACACTCCTGCAGGAGATGCAGAACTTATCATTGACGGAGAAGTAAAATGTATGGACGACATTCCACAAACCATTATTGGAGATGTTGTAACACCTACCCCCTCCATGATAACAAAGGGAGCGCTTGCAATATGTGACTGTCCTGTAATGATAGTTGATGCAGGCAGTGAAATAAAGGCAAAAACAGAAGTCTTTGACATAAGCGATGGAGAATATGGAAGAGACATTAGAACAGGAAAAGCCGTTGCAAATCCTGGAGAACTTTTTGAAAAGGGATATTCCCTTGCAGAAATATTATCTGAAAAACATGATTATATTGTAATTGGAGAAAGCCTGCCTGCCGGAACAACCACAGCCCTTGGAGTATTATATGGTCTTGGCTATGATGCAAAGGGCAAGGTAAGCGGATGCATGGATACAAATCCTCATGAGATGAAAAATGCATTGGTGGATGAAGGACTTGAAAATGCAAATCTAAACTCAGATAAGGAAAATGATCCATTTGATGTAATTGCAGCTGTTGGAGATCCTATGCTTCCTGTTGTTGCAGGAGTATTGATGGGAGCAAGCGTACCTGTTGTGCTTGCAGGAGGAACCCAATTAACTGCAGCATGTGCAATAGCCAAATCCATAAACCCTGACTTTGACTTTTCAAATTCAGTTCTTGCCACAACTTCATTTGTTGTTAAGGACGAAACTGCAGACATTCTTGACATTACACGTCAAATTGGTGAGATAAGTGTAAATGCAGTCAATCCTAACTTTGAAATATCAAGAATTGAAGGACTTAAGAATTACACAGAAGGATTTATTAAGGAAGGAGCAGGAGCTGGAGGAGCTATGTTTTTAGCCCTTATGCTTGGAAATACAATTGATGAAATTAGGGAATCAATTGAAGACGCTTGTGACAATTAAAACAAGCGAAATAATTATTAAAATTCGATTAATACAAAATTGAATAGAAACTAATATAACTTCCAAAGCTCTAAAAACCCTAAAAAAAATAAATCAATAGAAACTAATATAGTTTCCAAAGCTCTAAAAACCCTAAAAAAAATAAACCAATAGAAACTAATAAAAAAAAATTAGTTTCTAAAATTTTTTTAAATCTTAAAAAAAGCAAACAAACTTTACATTATAATTTAAAAAAATCAATTGAATGAAAAATAAATGCATAAAAAATAGTCTCAAACTAATAATGAATATAAATAAGTAAAAAAAAGAAGAAAAAGAAATTATTCTTTTATAGAAATAAAAGCGATTTTGCCACCTTTAATAACTTTTAAACCATTACCATCATCTAAAACAAGGTTTAAGAAATTATCAATGGTTATTATCTTACCTTCTACTTCTTCCCAATTTTTTAAACCTATTAGAACATCTTTGCCTTTAAACTTAGCAAATTGTCTATTTACTTGAAAATCGTTAGCCATTTTATCGCCCCAAATAAATCTCCAAAATAATCTGATTAAAAATAAATTCTTTTAGAAAATATTTTAATATAAGTATTATATCTTTAATCTATAATAAACTTAATGTAAACAATAAGGAAAATTATGATAAAAAAATTAAAAATCCAATCAATGTTGTTCTTAAATTTTAAAAAAATGTAAACAAAGTTTGTAAAAAGAAAAGAAAGATTAAACAATAAAATTAAAAATGCCAAATTGACTATAAAACTTAACAAAAGAAGAAAAAAATTAAAAAATTTACAATAAAATTTTGTTAAAACAATACCAAAAAAACAGACTTAAAAATTAAAAAAAATATTCATAAAAATTGAAAAAATAATGAATAAAATAAGAAAAAAATAATTCTTAAAAATTGAATAAATAATGAAAAAAATAAGAAAAAAATAATTCATAAAAATTGAATAAATAATGAATAAAATAAGAAAAAAATAGTTCTTAAAAATTGAATAAATAATGAATAAAATAAAAAAATAGTTCTTAAAAATAATAATTACTGAAATAAAATTTTAAAAAAATAGATTTTAAAATTAAAAAAATAATGAATTAAATATTAAAAATAAATAAAAAAATTAAAAATTAAAAGAATTAAACACTTAATTTAAGTTTAATTCACTTAAAATTTTGTCTCTTTCTTGTCTAAGTTCTTTTAATAACTTTTCGTCATTACAACCTTCTTTTTCCAATTTAGCCAAAGTGTGAGTAATTGCCTGTAATGTACTTTCAAGTTGATTAATTGCCATAATTTCCTCTCCCGATTTTTTTAAAAAAAAATAATGAATCTAATCAAAATAATTTATAAAAGACAATTTATTAAAAAATTGTCTTAGTTAATAAGTATTTTATTTTTTATATTATATATTGTTTGTGTATAAACAAATAAAGTATAGGAATAAAAAATAAAAAAATAACAAAATATGATTTAAAAAAATAATTAAAATAAAAAAATAACTTTAAAATTAAAAAAAATAGCTTTAAAAAAAATAATTAAAAATAAAAAATGAAAAAAAAATAAAAATTAATTCTTAAAAATAAAGAAAAATTAAAGCCCCTACTTTAACCATTCCCCTAAAATGTCCATATTATGAGTCATGTCCAATGTTAAAGGAGTTATGGTAGGCAAATTCTCCTCCTCTAAAATATAAGTGTCAGAACCTTTAGGATTATCAGTATACAACTCTCCGCCAATCCAATAATACTCTCTTCCTCTTGTATCCAATCTCTTATCAATATAAGGAGTATACATCCTAGTTGCCAAAGGAGCAACAACAGGCTCATATGAATCAGGACTTGTAGGAACATTAAGATTCAAAATGTCAATGTCTTTTGGAAAGCCATTTTCAACAATTCTTTCAACAAGATTCCTTAAAACCCTTACGCTTGAAGAGAAATCAATTCCAACATGACCTTCATCAAACTTAAGGTCATCATCACTTACATGTTGTGAAACTGCAATGGCAGGAATTCCAAGTGAGGCAGCTTCCATAGCTGCACCTAAAGTACCTGAAGTGGTCAATTCACCCCTGCCTGTATTTTGTCCAGTATTAATACCTGAAATAAGAAGATCCGGTTTTTCACCAAGTATTTCATATATTCCAAGAGTGACTGCATCAGTTGGAGTGCCTGAAACACCGTAACCAATATCCCCATCCCTTAAGCGAACCTTATTGATTCTAAGAGATTCAAAAAGAGTTAATGCATGTCCGATACCGCTTTGCTGACTTGAAGGGGCAACCAATAATGTATCTCCAAATTCACTTACAGCCTCTTTAGCGGCTAAAATACCTGACGCATCTATACCATCATCATTAGATAATAAAATTTTCATGTTATCATTAAAATAATAAAAAATAGATTAAAATATTTCAATAGTTTTAATCACAAGTAGTAAAATAATTGAGTGAAAATTCATTTAAACAATAGCTTTTAATTTTTTGAAAAACTGATTAAATTTTTTTTAGTGAAATTTAAATGGTGAAATTACAAAGCTAAAAAAGAATTATTTAAATGAATAAAAAAAAGTTTAAATAAATAAAAAGATTTAAACTTACAACAAATTCTTATTAGCGGAAATCAGCTTCTTTGCAGCTCTCATATCATTATTGTAAATGTGGCCTGAAGATGAATAATAATGAATTCCGCCAAAGTTGATCTTTTCTCCCATAATCTCCTTATTAACTTCTTCAACCATCTTAACTCCAATATAACAGATGAAAAACATATTGGAATAGAATGCTCCAAAGATGTCATTGGAACGGAAGAAACAGTGAATGGTTAATTCCCCATCCCTGACAATACATTGCAATACCTGCAAACACGGAATGTCTTCCCTATCACCATCAAGTGCAGGATCAATGGTAACCGCAACTGCACGATTACTTCCTGTAGCTGTCAATATTCTAGCCTTCATGGTTTCAAACTGATCCACGCCAAAATGTTCAAGGATACGATTAGGATAGGTGTAAACAAAACCTTGATCATCCCTGATTTCAAAGGATTTTACATATTCATGTAATGCATCTCCCTTGATTGGACAGGACTCTATATCATATCTGCATGACTTGATTTCATTTAACATTGCCTCAGTAGTCATGTGTTGATATTTAGCCCTGTATTTTAAATCTAATGGATCATCAATGTAGTAATAATTTCCCAAACTTTCCTTAAGATGATGATCGCTGTCCTTATAGGTTTCTTTTCCTTCTTTTAAGATTTTATTAACAAAATTCAAGTAACATTGACCTATAGATATCATAGTAAACAAACCGTTTGTCTTTTTAATTAAATTATTTTAGTTAGTTATTTTAAAATTTCAATTTTTTTAATGAAAAATATTTGATTAATTTTAATTTTAATAAAAAAATAATTAAATTTTCCTTATTAAAAAAACTGATTTAATTTTAATTTTAATAAAAAAATAATTAAATTTTCCTTATTAAAAAAATTTTCAAATTTAATACTGTTTTTATTTTTGTTTTTCATATTAAATAATTTTTTTGAAAAAATAGGGCAAAATAGTAAAAATAGTAAAAAATCTTTTAAAAAAATAGAACAAAATAGTGAAAAAATTAAATTAAGTTTTAAAAAAAATGTAAAAATTAAATGAGAAAATGAATTTAAAAATGTATCTTTCAAATATTGCAAAGACATTATCATTGCACATTCATATATTTATTCAACATTATATTTTACAAATGTTTATTATTCAAAAGATATATAGTATTATTAATTACTTTAGGAGTTGTTGACTTTGAATGATAGAATTGAACTGGCTAAAGAGTTTGCAAAATCCATTAAGTCCTATGACATTAAACTTATAGTGTTATTTGGTTCTGTTGCTCGTGGCGAGGACACTGAAGAGTCTGACATAGATGTTCTGATTGTTTCCCCAATTGCAGATGAGATTAGGCAAGAGATTATGGATTTGGCTATTGACATTGTTCTTGATAAGGAAGAAGTCATCTCTCCTATGTTAATGAGTGAAGAGCATTTTAACAAGACTAAAGATTATCCTTTCTTGACAAATGTTTTAAAGGAAGGTGTTGTAATTGGATAAAGTTGAGGAAGCTTTAAATGTTGGAAAAAGCCAGCTGATATCCAGTCGGCTTCTTTTTGAAAATGGGCAGTATAGGGACTCAATCACTTTGTCCTATTATGCTATGTATTCATCTGCTTTGGCTTTGCTATTAAAAAAAGACATTTCTCCTAAGACCCATGACGGAACTTTAAGACAATTGGGCAAGGAGTATGTTAAGGAAGGATTGCTCTCTAGAGAATCTTACAGGTATATTTATGATGCTAGAAGTATGAGGAACAAATCCAGTTACGATTACTCCATGACTTTCACAGAAGAATTGGCTGAAGAACTTATTCTGAATGCTGAAAAGTTTATCTCTGAAACTGAAAGCATTTTATAAATTCTCTTTTTTTCTTTTTTTTCAGCTCTTTTTATTTTTACAAACTTCACATTTCATCAGAAGCCCCCTCTTTTTGTATAATTCTTTAATTCTCTTTTCAACTTTTTTAGTATGGAAAATGCATAAGAGGCATTTAAAACCTAATCTTAAGATTTAAATCATAAAATTCATATTGTTTAAGCTTTAAAATACTATTTTCTTTTGATTATCCATTTTTAAAAGATTTGCTCCACTTTTCTATCAAATCTAACTATTTTTTATCAACTTTTAAAAAATTCAAAAATCACTATTTTTTTCAAAACAAGAAAGTTTTTAAAAAGAGCCTAAAAAATCCATAAATAAAATTTTATATACTGAAAAAATATAAATATATTATATTAAAAAACAGATTAGGTGAAAACGTGGAAAAGCCACAATTAGTGAATTTTATAGCTAAAGTGCTAGAAGATTCTGGTTTTAAAGTTTATAAGAATTTTAAAACCTCCCAACAAGTCATAGACATCTATGCAATATTGCCAACATCAATGGGTGATTTTGGTATGGTCATTGCATGTAAAAACTATGACAAGGAATGGGAAGTTGGAATTGATGTCTTAAAGGAAATGGAAGTTATCGCCAAAAAGCTTAAGGCATCAAAGGTTGGAGTCATAACCAGTTCCAAATTTTCAGCTCAGGCACAGAGATACGGTGAAGAGCGCAAAATAAAATTGGTTGACAGAACACAACTTGTAACTTTGGCTAAAAGATACAATACTCAAAAACAAAAAGAAAAAGAACCTGCAAGATTAAGCCGCAGAGAAAATATAGCAGAAATTGACAGTGAATCATTCTATAATCGAGACGTAAGCCGCGACTACATCGACAATATCAATGATCCATATTATTCAAGAGGAAATGACCCATACTCATCCAGAAATGAGCCATATTCATCTGGAAATGATCAATATTCATCTGGAAAGGATTCTTATTCATCTGGAAATGATTCCTATTCCTCATCAGGGCTCCAAAAAGTTTACAATCCTTATGACAGTCTTGAGGAATATGAGGAAGACATTGAATATTACGAGGACCAGGTTGGTGGAATTGACCTTAGCGGATACAGCGAATATGATGATGAACTCTACCGTGCCGAATTCCTAAACAAAATACCTGATGACAACACTTATCAAAACAGTGCAAGTTCATTGTTTAAGGCATTTCCAGAACAAGAACAAAGTCAAAAGGGCAGAAGTCTTACTGGAAATAGATCAAAGCCTAAAAAAGAAAACAAGGAATACAATGAAAGTTTAAGATCATTCAATACACCAAATACCCAAAGCAATAAACGCAGTCAAAGAAAGAGCAGCAGAAGCCTTGTTGATTCAAAAAGCAGATTCCATTCAGCAGGAGGCAATGCATTAAGCAATTATAATGCAAGCCCTCAAAAAGCAGGACTTTTAGAAAATCTAAAACCTCTTTTAGGAAATACTGTTGTTTCAATTATTGTGGTTGTCATCATTGCATATCTGATTGCTTTCATTCTTGGAAGTGTAGTCCATATTCCTACCGGATTTATAGGACTTACTGAATTGTTTGTTGCATTGATTCTTTCATACGGATTGGTATTATACACAGACAGAGGTTCTGACATTTTAGTAAAAGGAACCATAGTCTTCTTCGCATCTTTAATAATTTTGATTACAATCCTAATAGCATTTTAATTAAACAAATAGCATTACAATTAAAAATTTACCTAATCTATTTTTTTCTTTTTCTAAAAGTTTTAAAAGTTTAATTAAAATTCTTATTAAGATTCTATTTTTTTCTATTTTTTCTATTTTTTCTATTTTTTCTTTTTAATTTAATTCTAAGTTCTTAATTTATTTTATTTCTTATTCTTAAAGTTCAAAATTCTTATAATAAACCTATTTTTTCTTTTTAAATTTAATTCTAAGTTCTTATTTTATTTTATTTCTATTCTTAAAGTTTAAACATTTAATTAAATAATTAATTTTTATTTAAAAAAATAAACAAATTAATAATCTTATTTTAATTTTAATTTAATTTCTAATCATATTAGTAAAAAAGAGTAAAAAAATAATCTAATACAACAAAAATAAGCAAAAAAAATAGTTTTCTAAATACTAAAAAAATAATCTAATACAACAAAAATAGGCAAAAAAATAGTTTTTTAAATACTAAAAAAATAATCTAATACAACAAAAATAAGCAAAAAAATAGTTTTTTAAATATTGTTCGTAATAATCCAAACTTAAAAAACATCAATAAAAAAAATGGTTCCGGCGAGATTCGAACTCACGATCCTCTCGTTGTAAGCGAGATATCATACCCCTAGACCACGGAACCATACTACATAATAAATTTAGTTAACCTATTATTTAAAACTTTCGATGAAATAAAAATTTCCCCCTAAAATCATACATCTAATCAAAAAATAAGGAATTTAAACAATTAAATTTTAATAATTTCACTAAAAATTGCTTATTATTAAGAAATATATTTAAAATATAAGAAATAAATAATTAATAAAGGATTTTATTAAATCCTCCAAAACTATTAAAGGATTTAATTAGGAAGATCTTAAGCTAAATTCCAAAGCATATAAAAATCTCTTAAGACTCTCTCAAATTATTTAAAAATATTAAATTCTGAAACTACAAAAAATAACCCATATTTTAACTAATGATTTTTACTAAAAAAAGGTGATATAAATGGCATTTGATGAAAATGGTAAAGTATGGATGGACGGAGAATTTGTAGCATTGAAGGATGCAAAAATCAGTGTTTTATCTCACGTTGTCCATTATGGAACTGCTGTATTTGAAGGAATTAGATGTTATGAAACAGAAGAAGGACCAGCAGTATTCCGTCTTAAGGAACATGTAAAAAGATTATTCGATTCTGCAAAAATCTACAAAATGGACATTCCATATACCCAAGAGGAAATCTGTGATGCAATCATAGAAACCATTAAGGTAAATGAATTAAAAAGCTGTTACATTCGTCCAATAACATTTAGAGGATTTGGCGAATTAGGCGTAAACCCATTAAATTGTCCTGTAAACACTACCATTGCCGTATGGGAATGGGGAGCATACATTGGTGAGGAAGAAATGGAACAAGGTGCAAACATTGGAATTTCCACCTGGAGAAAACCTGCACCTGACACATTACCTGTTCTTGCAAAGGCAGGGGCTAACTACATGAACTCCCAACTTGCAAACCTTGAAGCTGGAGAACATGGCTATGATGAGGCAATCATGCTGGATTTCCAAGGACATGTTGCTGAAGGAAGTGGAGAAAACATCTTCATAGTTGAAGGGGAAAAATTAATCACACCTGATTTAGGTTCTTCAATTCTTAAAGGAATTACAAGAGACAGCGTAATGACAATTGCTAAGGACCTCGGATATGAAGTTGCTGAAGAAACCATTTCCAGAGAAAGATTATACTTGGCTGATGAAGTATTCTTTACAGGAAGCGCTGCAGAGGTTACTCCTATAAGAGCAATCGACAACAGACAAATCGGAATTGGCAAGAGAGGACCAGTCACTGAAAAGATTCAAAAGGCCTACTTCGATGCAGTCAATGGAAAAGGGGAAGACAAATACGGTTGGTTAACTTTAGTTGAATAAGTTTATTTAAAACAATAAAAGAGTTTAAAAACTAAAAAAAATAGTCTAATAAATTTATTAAAAACAAGATTTTAAAAAACTAAAAAAACTTTTAAACTTATTTAAACTAAATAAATAATTATTAAAACCAATTAAACAATATTAAAAAATTTAAAATTAATTAAAACCGGGTTAAAATTATTAAAAATATTAAACTTTAACCCAAATTATTTTTAGGATTAAAAGATTTAAGGTGAATAAATGGACATAATACAAGCAATAATCATTGGACTTGTCCAAGGATTAACTGAATTTCTACCTGTAAGTAGTTCTGCCCACCTAATATTTGCCCAACAGGCATTGGGGGTAGTGGATGTAGGATTGGCTTTTGATGTATTATTACACGTAGGAACTCTTGTAGCAGTTATTGTATACTTCTTCAATGACATCATTGAAATGATTAAGGGATTCTTTCTAAGCCTTGTAGACCTTAAGGAAGGAAAATTCATTCCAGAACTTAAAAGAGACCCATATAAGAAACTTGCCTGGCTTACAATCATTGCAACAATACCTGTAGGGGTTGTTGGAATATTATTCAATGACATAGTTGAGGAATTATTCACTGGTTTAACTGTACCTGCATTCCTATTGCTCATTACCGGTTGTCTATTATACGCTTCCCAAAGAATGAACAGTGGCAGAATTGATGTAAGCAAGATTACAGTCAAGGAAGCACTCATTATGGGATGTGGACAGGCATTGGCCATTCTTCCAGGACTTTCCCGTTCAGGAACAACCATTGCAACCGGTTTATTTGCAGGACTTGATAAGGAATTTGCTGCTAAATTCAGTTTTATTTTATCAATACCTGCCATTTTGGGAGCTGCAGTTGTACAATTAAAAGATCTTGGTTCTGCAAATATAGAACTTAGTGTCTGTATTGCAGGATTTATAGTTGCTGCAATATCCGGATATTTTGCAATTAGTTTCCTACTCAAACTCGTAAGAGAAAAAAGTCTGGACATCTTTGCATACTACTGTTGGATAGTTGGAATAATAATTCTAGTTGGAAGCATAATCCTTTAAAAAACATTTAAAAAATTTAGAACAGAGTTCTAAAAATATTAGAATAATATTCTAAAACGATTAGAACAATATTCAAAAAATATTAGAACAACTTCTAAATTTTTCTATTTTTATTTTTTTACTTTTAAAATCAATTTAATACTTATTTTACTAATTAAATAAAAATTAAAAACTCATTTTTACTATTTAATACTTATTTTACTAATTAAATAAAAATTAAAAACTCATTTTTACTATTTAATACTTATTTTACTAATTAAATAAAAATTAAAAACTCATTTTTACTATTT